>NZ_JBHTJS010000054.1:0-1096 GCF_042676125.1 Oceanisphaera ostreae | reverse complement strand
TACCGTATTGTCTGTCCGATCAAACCTTGATCAAATTGAACGAAAACTGATCATGCGTCGGCCCTGGTAAAAACAGGCCCTGAGTACAGGCCCACTGAATTTGAAGTTGGATACACGGTAAATCACGGTGTAACCACCTTTTTAACTGGCGCATCTTATGATGTAAATATAATTAACTCTGTCATGGATGGTAATGATGAGATGACCTTGACTTCTGTACTATTTAACGGTGAGCCAATTACTGTTAATGGATCACTGGGTGGCGATTCCATCAAGGGCATACTCACGGTGCCTACCGCCGAGTTTTCCGAAGGGCGTAATGGCCTGAAAACCAAGGCTATTGTTACTGAATTTTATGCGAGTGACTTTGATGATAACGGTTCACCTTACGTTTACGAAGTGTTGACCAAGATACCTTTTCTAACATTTACAGATAGACGTGAAGCATTTGAGCTGACCGGAGTTTCTTTAGCTTTGATGAGTGAGTTCGATGGTGAAAAAGGAAGTGGTACGCTTTCTTTGGAGGTGCATGAAGCTTCTGTCACTAAAGAAAGCAACAGCCGAGAGAATGAGCATCTAGAGCTTAAAGATCTCGCAATAACCATGGGTATTGATCTGAAAGACGAGCTTACCAGCGACTTTGCTTTAGAATTCGATGAAATTAACATCGACGGACAATCGCTCTCTGATGTAGAAATCAGCTACACCCTAGCTGGGATTGATAGTAAGTCTATCGTTGATATTATCAACCTGGGTCAGAAAGCAGCCAAAGAAGGGTGGAGTGAGCATAGGGTTCAAAAATCTGTTGAAAAAGTTTTAATGGAACGTGCCGATAACCTTCTTACATATAACCCACGATTAGAAATTAATCGCATCAAAGCCAAAATGAACGGTGATTTACTTATAGATGCCGAAGGGATAGCAAAATTAGATGCATCCAAACTTCCACAAGGTTTTTTGAAGTCGAGCTTCGAATATAACCGCCCTCCTAATCAGGGCCGACGCACCAACGGTTATAATTTGAACATCGACATCGACATCGATATGAACAAATAATCATCATTTAAACAGCACAGTTTTCTTTTGTTCGCCATGC
>NZ_JBHTJS010000053.1:0-11924 GCF_042676125.1 Oceanisphaera ostreae | reverse complement strand
AACGGCTTCCCCAGTAACTGTTAAATACTCTATCAATTCATCTGACTTAAACATACAAGGGTCGAATTTATTCGACCGCTTTAAGCTTAGGCTCTGGCATTTTTTGTTTGTCTGACAGCTTAAGGCTTATAGCTTACAGCTGAGGTATTTATGCCCTTTAATTTAAGCCTTGCCGAGCGGGAAGCGTCGGGCTTGCGGCGTCGGTTACCCGCCATAGATCGGGTGACGGGTCGCCAGTTATTTAGCGCAGGCAAGTGCTATTTAAACTTTGCAGGTAATGACTATTTAGGCTTAAGCCAAGCGCCTGAGCTAATTAATGCCGCCGCTGCCGCCGCCCGCGAGTTTGGCGTGGGTGCGGTGGCGTCGCCGTTGGTGGTCGGGCATCAGAGTATTCATCGGCAACTAGAAAGTGAGCTGGCCGACTGGTTAGGGCTGGAGGCGGTGCTGCTATTTAGCTCGGGCTTTTCTGCCAATCAGGCATTAATCAAAGCCTTGCTCACCAAAGAACACCTATTGTGGCAAGACAAACTCAACCATGCCTCGCTGCAAGAAGCGGGCATGTTAAGCCCTGCACGACAGCTGCGTTTTACCCATAACGACATGGCCCAGCTTGCCGCCAAGCTTAAACCGCAAAGCGGTCTCATTGTGTCGGAGGGTGTGTTTAGCATGGACGGTGACCAAGGTGATTGGCATGGCTTAACCACGCTTGCCGAGCAAAGCGGTAACTGGTTGATGATTGACGATGCCCACGGCTTAGGCGTGTTGGGCCAACAAGGCCGTGGCACCTTAAGCGAACAAGGCATTGCGGCCGATAAAGTGCACATTACCATGGGCACCTTTGGCAAAGCGTTGGGCGTAAGTGGCGCCTTTATTGGTGGCAGTCGGGCGTTAATTGATTACTTACATAATCATGCCCGCAGCTATGTCTACAGCACTCATTTACCGCCCCCGCAAGCCGCCGCCATTTTAGCGGCCGTACGCGTGGTGCAAACGGCGGACGACAAGCGCGAGCAGTTACAGCAGCGCATCAATCAGTTTCGCCAAGGGGCGGCGCTGTTGCCTTTTACTTTGCTGCCATCTAACACCGCGATTCAGCCACTTCTGGTCGGTGAAAAGTTAGGCGACGAGCAGAGCACCATGCAGATCGCCGCACGTTTGCGTGAGTTAGGCTGCTGGGTGGGCGCCATTCGGCCACCCACAGTGCCCAAAGGCTCGGCCCGGCTACGCATTACCTTAAGCGCCGCCCACAGCAAAGCGGACATCACCGCCTTACTTACAGCCTTACAACAAGCGATTAATTAAAGCCAGACACGATACTTTGTAGTCTGGCGCTTTAGCTGCAGGCTCCGGGTTAGCAGGATAGTTTTAAACCTATTTCTGCCACGGAATACACGGAACCGCACGGAAAATGCAAGCCAAAAAAAGATACAGTTTGTGCTTACTATAAGATCTTAACCAATAAAATATTTTCTCTTATTAGTATTTTTCTTCGTCCGTGTATTTCCGTGTATTCCGTGGCAAAAAATCATTAGTCTTTAAGAGCGTTTTTGTCATGAAATACACAAATCTGATGTTGAAAAGTGACTCACCGATTAACTCATTATCAATCAGCTCTTCACCTCTTATAAACAAGCAAAAAGTGGCCAGCGCTTTTAGCCGGGCCGCCCACAGTTACGAACAGCATAATGAACTGCAGCAACGCAGCGGTAACGCCTTGCTACGCTGGCTTCCTGAGCAAGCCGAGTGGGGGCTAGACTTAGGCTGTGGCAGCGGTTGGTTTGCGCCCGCACTTAAGCAAAAAACCAAGCAACTGCTGGCGCTAGACTTATCTCCCGCCATGCTGCAACAAGCGCAGCGCAAAGCCAAGATTGTGCCCATTTGTGCCGATATGGACACACAACCACTGGCCGAACACAGCCTAGACTGGATATTCGCTAACCTTTGCCTGCAATGGAGTAGCGACCCTGCAGCTTGGTTGGTTGGCTGGAGCCAACGACTCAAACCCGGTGGCGTATTAGTGTTTGCCACCTTAATTGACGCCAGCCTTCATGAGCTGGCTCATTGTTGGCAAAGCCAAGGGCAACCCAGCCCCGTTAATCATTTTATTACCCAACAGCGGCTAGAGCAGTATCTAGCGGCGACGGGGCGGCGCTGGCAATGTCAAACGGCCACCGAACAACTTACGTATCCTAACTTAAAGGCGCTGCTGCTCGATCTAAAAGGCATTGGTGCCAATCGCGTCAATAACGCGGGCCGTGCAGGCTTAATGGGCAAGCATACCTGGCAACAACTCAATCTCACCTATCCTGTTAATAAACAAGGCCGTTGTGTGGCCACTTATCAGCTAGCGTATGGAGTAATTTATGGCTAAATCATTTTTTATTACGGGTACCGACACCGATGTTGGTAAAACCTTGGTCACTCAAGCACTTATGCAAGCTACCCACGACTTAGGGCACAAGGTACTAGGCTATAAGCCCGTGGCGTCTGGTTGCAAACTGATTGACGGCGAATTAAAAAATAGCGATGCCTTAACCCTGCAGGCCGCATCTTCCATCGCTTTGCCCTATGCCATGCACAACCCTTATGCCTTTGCGCCCGCCATTGCTCCGCACATCGCGGCGGCGCAAGCGAGAGAGAACATTAGCCTTAGTCATCTCAGCGAAGGGCTGGCACGGCTGCAAGCCACCGCTGCAGACTATATTTTTGTTGAAGGGGCAGGGGGCTGGCGCTTACCCATTAATGAGCAGCAATATTTATCAGATTGGGTGAAAAAAGAGCATCTTTCGGTGATTTTGGTGGTGGGTGCGCGCTTAGGCTGTATTAATCATGCCTTATTAACACTGGATGCGATTCGTCACGACGGCTTAGTGGTGGTCGGTTGGGTGCTTAATCAGGTGGATCCTAATATGAGCCATTACCAAGCCAATGCCGAAGCATTAAAACAGCGCATTAAGGCACCGTTGTTAGGCGAGATTCCTTGGCTGGGATCCGAAGCCGACAACAGCATCCATAACTTTATTGATATTGCGCCTTTACTTAATAAATAAGGCATAATCTGCACCTTGAATTTAGCGTAATCGGGCACACTATGTCTGAATACATTTTGATTAAGGAACATTGATGAAGCGCATTTTGTTGTTTATTGCTACCAACTTGGCCGTGGTGTTAGTGCTGGGCGTGGTGTTGAACATCGTGTTTTCGATGCTCGGTATCAACCGTAACAGCATTGGCGGTTTGTTGGTTTTTTGTGCCGTATTTGGTTTTGGCGGTGCCTTTATTTCACTGCTTATTTCTAAGTGGATGGCCAAGCGAGCCTATAACGTACAAGTTATAGAACAGCCACGAAACGAAGTTGAACACTGGCTGCTTGCCACAGTAACGCGCCAGGCAAAGCAAGCCGGTATCGGCATGCCAGAAGTGGGTATTTATAACTCACCGGACATGAACGCCTTTGCCACCGGCGCCAGCCGCAACAGCTCGCTAGTTGCAGTATCATCCGGCCTAATGAACAGCATGAGCCGCGACGAAGCCGAAGCGGTATTAGCCCACGAAATTAGCCACATCGCCAACGGCGACATGGTCACCATGACCCTGTTGCAAGGCGTGGTAAACACCTTCGTAATGTTCTTTGCCCGTATAATTGCCAACTTAATCAGCAACGCCATGAACCGAGGCAACGAGCAAGGCGGCGGCTTAGGCGGCATGGCTTATTTTGGTGTGGTCATGGTATTGGAATTAGTGTTTGGCATGCTGGCATCCATAATCGTGATGTGGTTTAGCCGCTACCGCGAATACCGTGCCGACGAAGGCTCGGCCCGCTTGGTCGGCAAAGAGAAAATGATTGCCGCACTACAGCGTTTAGGCCAAGGCTCACAAGCTGAATTAGACGGCTCATTAGCCGCCTTTGGTATTAACGGCAGAGGCAAGAGCGAGCTGTTTATGAGCCACCCGCCATTAGAAAAACGCATTCAAAGCCTGCGCGAAATGAATTAAGCCTATACACACGGCTGTACGCCATACGTTTTACGCTGTAAGTAAAAAACACCGCCTTTTGTAGGGGCGGTGTTTTTGTTTGTGTGTGCTTGATGGCTAAATCATGCAAAATTGACCAGCGGCTGTGGTTTTATAGAAGACAGCGCTAGCCTAAAAATTAAATAAATTTGAACCTAAGCTACTTTTTTGCTTTAAATGGCGGTTATAAATAAAAATAAAGCAGCACACCATGATAAAAAGCACACTCGAACGCCGCTTTTGGCTAATTGAATTATTAGCCAATTGGGAAGGCCGTATTACCTGCGGCCACTTGCAGCATTATTTTCGGCTAGGCCGACAACAAGCCAGCAAAGTGATTAATCAATATCAGGATGCATATCCTGAGCAATTAATCTATTGTGCCTCCGCCAAAAGCTATTTACCCACCCCTCAATTTAATCCTGAGTTCATCAGTTTTGATGTGGCCGAATACCTGAACTGGGTAAGTGGGCAAAGCACACACCTGCCACAGGCAGACGATAAATATCAACTGGCGCATGCCATTCTTGTCCCACCTGCGCGTAATGTTAGCCCGCATATTATGCGGCCCTTAGTGCACTCCATGCGCCAGAGCGAACGGCTAGAAGTCGACTACGGCGCCGTAACTCATCCAGATAGAAGTGGCCGCATTATCGTGCCCATTCGCTTCGTCAACACCGGCCGTCGTTGGCACCTGCGCGCTTGGTGCGAAAAAGCCCAAGCCTATCGTGACTTTGTGTTGAGCCGTCTACACGGCACACCCACCACTGAAGGTAAATACCTTAGTGTACTGCCGGCGGACACCGCCTGGGAAACGGAGATCACCCTGCGCATTAAACCGGATCCCCGCTTAAGCGAGGCACAGCAAGCGGCGCTTATTCACGACTACGGCATGCATAATGGTGAATTACAGCTGCCCACTCGCGCTGCACTCGCCCATTATTTATTACAAGAAATGCAGATAAATATAAAAATGCTCGACGGTAATCCCGCCGCCCAGCAATTAATTTTAGTCAATCAAGATGAAATAAAATCCTGGCTGTTTACTTGACCCTCGATAACATGTCGCATCAGACGACATGTTTATATGTACAGTGTTGGCCAGAGTGCGATAAAAGGGGAGAGTAGGGTGATGCACCAAAATAAGGAAACACCAAATGGATGATTTTTCACCATCAGACTTGAAAGCAATTTTGCACTCCAAGCGCGCCAACCTGTTTTATCTGGAATATTGCCGGGTAATGCAAAAAGATGGACGTGTGCTTTATCTGACTGATGCAGAAAAAGAAAATCTTTACTACAACATTCCCATCGCCAACACCACAGTGCTGTTATTGGGCAATGGCACTTCTATTACGCAAGCGGCCATACGGATGCTCGCACAAGCAGGTGTGCTGGTCGGTTTTTGCGGTGGCGGTGGCACACCGCTTTATATGGGGAGTGAAGTTGAGTGGCTAACTCCTCAAGGTGAATATAGACCCACCGAATATCTGCAGGGTTGGCTTAGCTTTTGGTTTGATGACAGTCAGCGCCTAAAAGCCGCGCAGCAATTTCAGCAGGCTCGTATCGATTTTTTACGACAAGTTTGGCAAAAAGACCGAGATTTGAAGGTAGAAGGTTTTGACTTCAACGACAGCCAGATCCAGAAAGCGCTGGATACCTTTTATACCCGCACCGCTGCTGCGACCAAATCCGCAGACCTGCTGCTGACGGAAGCCCAGCTAACCAAAACCCTCTATAAATACGCTGCTCAAACTACTGGGCAGAGTGGCTTTACTCGTCAGCATCAGTCGGTGGATAAAGCCAATGACTTTCTTAATCACGGCAACTATTTGGCATACGGCTTAGCGGCCTGCTGCCTGTGGGTGTTAGGAATTCCTCATGGCTTTGCCGTTATGCACGGGAAAACCCGCCGCGGTGCACTCGTGTTTGATGTGGCTGATTTGATTAAAGATGCACTGGTGTTACCTTGGGCCTTTGTCTGTGCCAAAGAAAACGCCACCGAGCAGGAATTTCGCCAACAGGTATTACAAGCCTTTACCGATCATAAGGCACTGGATTTTATGTTTGATACCGTTAAAGCCATCGCTCTGCAAGGCAAAGCAACTGAAGAAACTGAGGAGCAAGCACTATGATGGTGATCTTTGTTTCTCAGTGCGAAAAGAAAGCCTTGCCTAGAACGCGTCGCGTGTTGGATGTATTTGCCAATCGTATTGGCGATAACACTTGGCAAACGCTGATCACCGAAGACGGCTTATTGACAGTGCAAAAAATGTTGCGCCAAACTGCCAGTAAAAGTTCGGCCATTAGCTGTCATCAAATACGCTCCCGGTCGCGTAGCCAGCTGCGCTGGATTGTGGGTAATAAAAAGAAGTTTAATGCCGAAGGTATCGTAGCGGTCAACAGCACCGAGCAAGATTTATTGAACAACGACGCCGATCAAAATTGGAAATATCTGCCGCTGATCAAAGCCTTCACCGGGCTGGCGGCGTTATTACACGATTGGGGAAAGGCTACCAAGTTGTTTCAAGATAAACTCAACCCGCAATCAAAAAACAGCTTTAAGGGCGACCCGTTGCGTCATGAGTGGATCTCCAGCCTGCTGCTGATGGCGTTGATCCAATCCGGAAAAACGCCAGAGCAAGATAGCAGCTGGCTTGAACCGCTACTGGAGCAGTCGATCGATGAACAACAATTAGCAGCGGCCATTCCCGTGTTATCGCAAGAGCATACGCCGTTCAATAAGCTGCCGGATGCCGCCGCCGTTTTGTTATGGCTGGTGCTGTCTCATCATCGGCTGCCCAAGCCCGACAGCAAAGATAAATTTGGCGACAAAACTAACCAGACTCCGCAGCAATTACTAGCACGGCTCAGCCAGCAGTGGGGCTATGAAAACCGGTTTGATGAGGCTGAATTTAAGAAACGGCTACCAGATTGCTTTGATTTTCCCCAAGGTTTGTTATCAGACTCTGCTCGCTGGATGCAGGCACTCAGTCATAGAGCCCGACAACTGCAAGCGCATTTGCCGCTATTTGCCGATGCCATAAAAGACGGCAGCTGGCGCACTATTGCTCATCATGCACGGCTTTGCCTTATGGTGGGGGATCACTATTACTCGTCACAAGCTCAGGCGGCCAATTGGCCGAATACGGTTAACTTGTTCGCCAATACTCATCGCGATGGCCCAGAGCAAGGGCAATTTAAACAACAGCTAGACGAACACCTCGTCAATGTGGCCAACGTCGCTGTTAATGCTTGTCGCATGTTGCCGCGCTTTGAACGAGATACTCCAAAAGCAGAGGTTGTTCAACAGCTCAAGTTGTCTAAAAACTTACCCCCAGCAATCAAGAAACAGTTTGGCTGGCAAGATAAGGCGGTGACGGCCATTAAAGAATACCGACAAGAAAATGACGATAAAATCGGCGGGTATTTTATTGTCAATATGGCCAGCACTGGGCGCGGTAAAACCTTGGCTAACGCCAAAATCATGCAGGCCCTGTCGGATGATCAGCAAAGCCTGCGCTTTATTCTGGCGCTAGGGTTGAGAACCTTGACCTTGCAAACCGGCGATGAATATCGTGATCGTATTGGTTTGGCAGACGATGAGCTAGCGGTGTTGATCGGCTCAAAAGCGATTTTAGAGCTGCATCAGAGTTCTGCTGAACCGTTAGAGAAAGAAGATCAGCCGTCTGAAGAGGAAGACTCCGGCTCAGAGTCTTGCGAGCCCTTGATGGATAAGCAGGAAGACGTGATCGGTTATGCCGGTGATGAACGTTGGCAAAACCTGCTGCCGGAAGAAGAGTTAACCACGGTGCTCACCGGACGGAAAGAGCGTGCCTTGCTCTATGCGCCCGTGCTGGCCTGCACCATAGACCATATTATGGCTGCCACCGAAACTACTCGCGGTGGGCGTTATATCCTGCCCAGCCTGCGTTTGATGTCATCAGACTTGGTGATCGACGAGATTGATGACTTTACCGGAGAAGACCTGGTAGCTATTGGCCGACTGATCTATCTAGCGGGCATGCTTGGGCGCAAAGTCATGATTTCTTCGGCGACCATTCCGCCAGATTTAGCCCTCGGTTATTTTACCGCTTACCAAAAAGGATGGGCGCTGTTTGCCGCTAGCCGCCATCAACACAGTCAAGTTGCCTGCGGCTGGACCGATGAATTTAAAACCCAGCTGGTTACCGTCAATTTTGGCGAGGCGGCCACGGCCAACTATCAAGCTGCTCATCATACTTTCGTAGAAAAGCGGGTAACCAAACTACGCGCCGAGCCGGTTAAACGTCGTGCAGAGATAGTCCCTTTGCCCGAGCCCGTGGCAGGTGACACCCATGAGTCGAGCTATTTTTCGACTATTCAGCAAGCAGTGCTTGCCAAGCATCATCAGCATCACGATCAGGATAAGAAAACCGGCCGCAACGTCTCTTTTGGTGTGGTGCGTTGCGCCAACATTTTACCGTGCGTGACGCTGACTGAATATTTGTTAGATGCCTCATGGCCAGAGGACGTGACCGTAAGAGTAATGGCCTATCACAGCCAACAGGTACTTTTATTACGTCACGCTCAAGAGCAGCATTTGGATCAGGCATTAAAACGCAAAGTTCCAGTCAATGATCCTGAAGGCGTTTTTCATCATCCCGTTATCCGCCAACATTTGGATGGTAATGACAGCAAACAGCTGATTTTTATATTGGTTGCCACACCTGTAGAAGAAGTAGGGCGCGATCATGACTTTGACTGGGCGGTCGTGGAACCTTCTTCTTTTCGCTCTATTATCCAATTGGCCGGACGAGTGCGCCGACATCGCGACACTGACACGGATAACGAAACGCCCAATATGGGGTTATTACAGTTCAATTTGAAAGGCTATCGGGGTGAGAAGAAAGACGTCTTTAGCCGACCGGGTTATGAGCAAAATAATTGGCAGCTACAGCCATCCAAGAGTTTGAATGACGTACTGGATAGTAAAACGTTGCAGCGTGGCATTGATGCCGTGCCGCGAATTATTAAGGATGACTCATTACCTTCTAAGAAGCTGGCGGCACTGGAGCATTTTGTTATTAGCCGCACTTTGGGTTGCCATTACCTGACGGGTGAGTCACAAGGTTCTGATCCTGCCAATAGTCCCAAAACTCTTTGGGGTTATACCGATGATTACTGGTGGATGACGGCGCTACCGCAACAATTCAACCGCTTTCGTAACAGTGCGCCTGGGATAAACCTCTATCGGGTCATCAATGAAAAAGGGCCTGTGGCGTTTTATATTTATGACCGAAAAAGTGGCTGGGTTGAGTTTGAGAAATTACTCGGCATCGAACATCAACCGCTAAGTGAACAAAGGACCGAACGACTTTGGCTAGTCCGTGACTACGCGGCGTTAATTGTAGAGCAGAGTGAATTAAGAGACGAAGATGTGGAGCGAACATCTCAGCGACTAGGAGAGATAAGCTTGCAGCATCATAAAGAGGGGAATCGCTATCGGTACAACGATCAGCTGGGATTGGTGAAGGCTAAATAATGGAGTCGCTCCATAAAGAACTACGCATACTTTTATAGTTTAGTGATAAAGGAATATAAACATGCTTGATGCAACGATTGAGGCTTTCTTTAATGAGCGTAAGGACGCTTGGCTAAAGAAAAACCTCAATGCTTCCATGGAAGAGGGTGAGGTGCGAGAACAAGAGCAGGCGTGTGAAGACGTTTTCGCCCTTAAGAACTGGCTTCCTAATGCGGCTAAGCGAGCCGGACAAATTTCTCTGGCAACCCATCCCTGTACCTTTAGTCACCCCAGTGCTCGTAAGAACAAAAATGGCTATGTTAGCTCGATTATCGCCAAGGCTGATCGCGTCGCGGATGGCTTTCTACGCAGTGGCAACTTGCAGGTTGAGCCCGATGCGTTGGGCAATGCGGCGGCACTGGATGTGTACAAATTTCTCACCTTGGTGATGGCGGATGGAGACACCCTGCTTGATCATATTCAACAGGATAGTGAGTTGGCTAAAAATTTACTGGCCCGTGCAGGAGGTAATGCGGATGAGTTAAAAAGTGGTTTTTTAGAGATGGTTGCCGCCAAAGATGAAGCCATTACCAGCTCCAAAATAAAACAGGTTTACTTCCCCGTTGCAGCTGAAGAAAAAGGCTATCACCTGCTGTCAATTTTGAGTCACTCCGGTCATATATTTGAAATGCGCCAGCGACTAGATAAATTGCGCTTTTCAGACGAAACCAAAGCAGCCAGAGAGCTGAAAAGAAACAACCAATTCTCTGCAGCGGGTTATCAGGAGATTTATAACCTGACTACTATCGGTTATGGCGGCACTAAGCCACAAAATATCAGTGTGCTGAATAACCAAAATGCTGGCAAAGCCCACCTGTTGTTGTCTCTGCCTCCCGAGCTCTCTCCCAGAAGTGTACGTTTGCCCACGCGTAACTTTTTTGGCGATGTTTTGTACCCGAAACAGCTGCAGCAGACTTTTGAGGCATTTCATCGGCTGTTAAATGCCGACCACAACAACCAGAAGATCCGCAACGCGCGCGATTATCGTATTCAGGAATATCTCGATCAATTAATCCTGAAAATGTGGCAGGTGCGTCGCGCCTTTGCCGAACAGCCCCATACTCGGCCGGAGCACTTAGTGGCTTACCAAAAACAGTGGCTATTTCCTGAACATGAAGCCGAACGCACCACAGATGTAGCGTGGTTAAATACCGTGATTGACGATGCTGCTCGCCACTTTATTTTTAGTTATCAGAAGGTGGTGGGTAAATCGGCGATTCAGCTTGGAGATACCGAGCTAGAGGCATTTTCTCGCATCATCGAACAGAGCAAGGAGGCGCTGCTATGAGTACCCGTAGACTGCTGGAGTTATCGCACCTCAATATTCATAACGCCAATGCGCTTTCCAGCCCCTACACCATTGGCTTTCCTGCCATGACCGCTTGGCTGGGTTTTGTTCACGCATTAGAGCGCAAACTACAAGCTGCTGGCTACCCCACGCTTGAGTTAGTGGCCACCGCGGTATTCAGCCACCGCTGTGATCTGCAAACCTATCAAGGGCCCGGTGATTTTGTGCACTCCATTATTGGCACCGCTAACCCCTTAGATAAGGACGGCAAACGCTCCGCCTTTATCGAAGAGGCGCGTTGCCATCTCGATGTGAGTTTGCTGATTGAATACCAAGCACAAGATAGTGATGAAGACAGAATGGAACGGCCTGAATTTATCCCGCTGTTAGAACGACTATTAACGCGCATGAAAATGGCGGGTGGCGATCTACTGGGCTTTAACACCCCACAGCTTAAAGCGTTAGATGACAGTGATAATCAAGCCGTGCGCCGCTTGTTACTTAATTTGATGCCGGGCTTTGCCCTAATCGAGCGCCGCGAACTAATGCAGCAAGCGATGGAAGGGGGGGCGGATGCACTGGATGCGTTGCTTGAATATCTCACCATCCACCACAGCTGTGAGCAGGATGATGCCGGCGAAGTGACCTGGCGTAGTCAGCGTAAAGCAGGTCTTGAGGGGGAGAAGCCGGGCTGGATAGTCCCTATAGCCACTGGTTTTCATGGCATCAACCCGCTTGGCATAGCAAAAAACCAGCGCGACCCCGATACCCCGCACCGCTTTGCCGAAAGTGTGGTCACCCTAGGTGAATTCAGAATGGCGCACCGTATACACAGTCTGGATGAGGTGCTGTGGCACTACCACACCGATCTAGACCGCAATCTTTATTTGTGTCAGCAGGCACTACCCACAACAACAGTAATTGATAACGACGGTTTTCAATAAGTTAACTTTAAGAATAAATGGAGCACAACATGGCTAAAGTAAAAGATATTGTAACTATTCAGCTTAGAAATCGAAGTTGAGAAAATTATCCCTTTTCTCAACTATTTCTCAGGAT
>NZ_JBHTJS010000052.1:0-7925 GCF_042676125.1 Oceanisphaera ostreae | reverse complement strand
CGGCGTCTGATCCAAGCTGCCGGTGAGGGTCGCTTGGCCCGTGCCTTCATGCACGGTGACGTCATTTAACGTCAGTGTGGTGGTGTTGAGGGTGTCGGCGATCTCCGTGTCCACGGCCGTGCCATTAAAGGTCAGGTTCTCGAAGCTGCCCGGGGTCCCCGCGCCCGCTTCGCTCACCCCGGTAATGGCCTGGCTGACGGTTTCGCCATCGACGTACACGTCATCGCCTTGCACCGCTTGGCTGAAGGTGATGCTGCTGGTGTTCGCCAGAATGGTCACGGTGTTGCCGCTGGCCAAGGTCACGGTGACATCGTTGTTGGCGTTGACCGGCTGACCGGCGGCGTCTTGCAAGGTCACGGTATAGGTTAGGTCACCGGCGCCTTCGTTGGCGGTGGCATTATCCACGCTCAAGGTGGCGGTCACCACATCCGTCGTGTCTTCTACGGTCACGGTGGCGCTGTTGCTCACCAGCTGCTCAAAGTCATGGTCGCCCTGATCAGTAACCGTCACGGTAATCTGCTCACCGTCGACATAAACGTCATCGCCTTGGATCGCAAATGCACTGGAGGTGGCTTCGGTCGCGCCGACCGCAAAGCTTAAGGTTGCGCCGTTGCTCAAGGTCACGGTGAACGCCTGGCCGGCCGGGTTGCTTAACACCCCAGTCACGGTGGCACTGCCGCTGCCTTCGGAGACCGTAATGTCACCCAGAGTCAAACTGGTGATATCGGCATCATCAACAATGGTGGTGCTGGCCGTCGCCGAGGTATCCAGGCTCTCAAAGTTACCGCCCTCGCTCTGGGTAATACTGATATCTAGCGGCTCATCGCCCTGCAGATAGGCATCATCGGCACGGCTGTCGAAGCTCACCTGACCACTCAGTTCGCCCGCGGCTATGACAATCTGCTCACCGTTGCTGAGGGTCAGGATCAAATCGGTTTGCGGCGCATTGTCGACCGTAGCGATCACGGTGATGGGCTGGCCTTCGGTTACGGTATCGGGCACAGACAAGGTCACGGTAGTGACGTCGCTGTCATCAACAATAGTGGTGGTCGTGCTAGAGCTGGTATCTAAATTATTATAATTACCGCCAGAGGTCCCTGTAATGGTTACGTCTACATTTTGATTGCCTTGGTTATAGACATCGTCAGGACGACTATCAAAACTTACGCTTCCGGAGGTGGCGCCAGCTGGAATGATAATCTGCTGGCCATTGCTAAGGGTGATAGTTAAATCAGTTTGGGGGGCTAGATCAACCGACGCGCTAATTGTAATTTGTCCGCCTTCGGTGATTTGGTCGGGAGCAAATAAAGTAATGGTACCTAAACGTGGTACTTCATTTAATTGCTCGCCAATAAGCAGCTCATTATTATCGAACGGCGTAGTCGATATCGCAGTATCAAAACCGGCTTCGGCAATAAGACTATCGCCGGTGCGTGTTACCTGTACAAAACCACCATTACCACTGCCATTAACGTTACCAGCAACGTCCGGTCCTGCTGCTGCGCCTGCGGCTGCGGCCTCAAAAGCTAAGGTAGGATCCTGCCCTTCTAAAATAGCGGCTTGTAAGGCGCTCACTTCATCACTGCTGCTCGATAATATAGTCGGTGCTTGAGCAGTCTCGAGTGGCTCGGTTGGTATTTCAGTCAGGCTGTTCTCGCCTAAAGCTAAATTAAAATCAGGCCCCGCGACCATTACTTCGGCACCAGCCTCAGTCATGATAATAGTACCAGGAGAAAGAATATCACCTTGCTTCAACGCTACCTTTTCGCCATTGGCGCGCAATATGAATGCTTTACCTACTAAGGTTGTAACAGTTGCAGCTTGTTGTATTTGTTCCATTACTTTCTCCCGTTACCATTATCATTAGTTATAGTTATCTTACTCAATCATAGCGGAGACGGTTGAAGCCAACCATCAACATTAATCGAACTAATGAGACAGCTTAGAGTAATAACTCTCCTATTTTTTAGATTTATTCTGTTATTTACAAATAAAAATACCGGCTTGTGGCCGGCATTGAATAAGAAAGCATTCTTAAGTATTTTAAAACAGGTTAGTTACAGCACATTGTTTGCGTTTAACTCACTAAACGCCTGCTCTAACCGAGCGATCATGCTGTTTTGACCTTCACGTATCCACACGCGTGGATCGTAATATTTCTTATTAGGCTTATCGTCACCGTCTGGGTTGCCTATTTGGCCTTGCAGATAATCTTGCTTAGCTTTGTAGTAATCCATAACACCGGCCCAAGTTGCCCACTGGGTATCGGTATCGATGTTCATCTTGATTACGCCATAGCCGATAGATTCTTTAATTTCTGCCGCTGAAGAGCCTGACCCACCGTGGAAAACAAAGTCTAATGACTTGGCTGGCAAGCCAAATTTTTCAGATACATGTTTTTGTGAGTTATCCAAAATTTTAGGAGTTAGCTTTACGTTGCCGGGCTTATACACCCCGTGTACGTTGCCAAAAGACGCCGCTATGGTGAACTTATCGCTAATAGCACTCAGCTTTTCATAGGCATAAGCCACATCTTCAGGCTGGGTATACAGCAAAGCGCTGTCCATGCCGGTGTTGTCTACGCCGTCTTCTTCACCACCGGTGCAACCCAGCTCAATTTCCAGCGTCATGCCGATTTTGCTCATGCGCGCCAAGTATTGACCACAGATCTCGATATTTTCTTCTAAGCTTTCTTCAGACAAATCAATCATATGTGAGCTGAATAGCGGCTTGCCCGTTTCGGCAAAGTGCTTTTCACCGGCATCCAATAGCCCATCAATCCAAGGCAGCAGTTTTTTAGCGGCATGGTCGGTGTGCAAAATAACCGGCACCCCATAGGCTTCAGCCATCGCGTGAACATGGCGCGCGCCAGAGATTGCACCCAAAATGGCAGCCTGATGGCCTTCTAACTTTAAGCCCTTACCGGCAAAAAACGCTGCACCGCCGTTAGAGAACTGCACCACAACCGGAGCTTTTACCTTAGCTGCCACTTCTAACACGGCGTTGACCGAGTCGGTACCCACTACGTTAACCGCAGGCAGGGCAAAGGCGTTTTCTTTGGCAATAGCAAAAATCTTTTGCATATCATTGCCACACACCACACCGGGCTTAACTACATCTAAAATTTTCTGAGACATTTTGTGCTCCTCGCTAAAACGCATTCGGCCGGCAACCGGTGCCAGCCGAGATAAATCAATAATTTTGGCTTATTGCTTACTGCCTGCTTCTTTGGCTCTTTGCTCAAGCATGGCCACAGCGGGCAGGGTTTTGCCTTCTACAAACTCAAGAAAGGCACCGCCGCCGGTAGAAATATACGAAATTTGGTCTTTAATACCAAACAAGTCAATGGCTGCCAGCGTATCACCACCGCCCGCAATAGAGAAAGCGTCACTCTCGGCAATGGCTTTAGCCACAATGTCGGTGCCGCGACGGAAGTTCTCGAACTCGAACACGCCTACTGGACCATTCCAGATGATAGTTTTGGCTTTTTTCAAGATATCGGCCAGCGCGTGGGCTGACTCATCACCTAAGTCGAGAATTTGTTCGTTGTCTTGTACTTCAGATACGTTTTTCACCGTAGCAATGGCGGTATCAGAAAATTCGGTAGCGGTGCGCACGTCGGTCGGCAGTGGAATATCACACTTGGCCATCAGTCGTTGAGCTTCGGGGATCAAGTCGGCTTCATGCAGCGACTTACCCACGTTGTAACCGGCGGCTGCGACAAAGGTATTAGAAATACCGCCGCCCACCACTAATTGATCGGCAATGGTGGATAAGGATTCTAACACCGTCAGTTTGGACGACACTTTAGATCCGCCTACTACTGCCACTAAAGGGCGAGCAGGATTATCCAGCGCCTTGGCCAACGCGTCTAGCTCAGCCACCAACAGCGGACCAGCACAGGCGACGGGGGCAAATTTTGCCACACCATGCGTCGAGGCTTGTGCACGGTGCGCCGTACCAAACGCATCCATCACAAACACGTCACACAGGGCGGCATATTGGCGAGACAGCGTTTCGTCGTCTTTTTTCTCGCCCACGTTAAAACGCACATTTTCTAGCACCACCAGCTCGTTGGCTGCCAGCTCAACACCGTTTAGATAATCGCTTGCTAAACGTACCGGTATCGATAAGGCCTTCTGCAAATAGTCGACTACTGGTTGTAGCGAAAACGCTTCAACAAACTCGCCTTCACTAGGACGACCAAGATGCGAAGTCACCATTACCTTCGCACCTTGAGCTAACGCCGATTTAATGGTGGGCAGCGAAGCCAAAATGCGAGCATCGGAGCTAACAGAGCCATTTTTAATGGGTACGTTTAAATCGGCGCGGATCAGCACTCGCTTACCAGACAAATCGAGTTCATTCATGTTCATGACAGACATTAAAGCGTCCTCTATAAGGCAGTTAAGGTATTTTTTAATCGGATAAAGATGACTTAAACCAAGCTAAGCTGGTATCCAGCATACGGTTAGCAAAGCCCCATTCGTTGTCGCACCACATCAGCATTTTGATAAGATTTGCGTCACTGACTCGGGTTTGCGTACCGTCGATAATGGAAGAATGAGGGTCATGGTTAAAGTCTACGGACACCAAAGGCGCTTCAGTATAATCCAAAATGCCTCGAAGCGGCCCCAATGCAGCTTCGCGCAGCACCTGGTTCACGGCCTCAACGGTGGCTTTTTGTTCAACCAACACACTTAAATCCATAGCGGTAACATTAATGGTCGGCACGCGTACCGAAATAGCCTCAAACTTGCCAGCGAAATGGGGCAAAATTCGTTCTACACCTTTGGCCAACTTAGTATCCACCGGAATAATGGACTGACTGGCGGCGCGGGTTCGGCGCAAGTCGCTATGATAGGCATCGATCACTTGCTGATCGTTCATCGCCGAATGAATGGTGGTGATATTACCGCATTTAATATTAAACGCCCGGTGTAGGATTTCAATAACAGGCACTACGCAGTTGGTGGTACAAGAAGCGTTAGATACCATGGTCTCGGCACCGGTCAACTGCTGGTGATTCACACCATAAACAATGGTGGCATCTAAATCGTTATCTCCTGGGTGAGAAAACAACACCTTTTTGGCGCCCGCCTGCAGATGCTGATTCGCATCATGACGGCTCGACAGCACGCCGGTACATTCCAGCACTAAGTCAACACCTAGCTCGGCCCACGGCAATTTGGCCGGATCCGGTTCATGGCATAAACGAATGATGTCATCGGCAATCTCAAAGGCACCGGGTAACAAGGTCACTTCTTGGCCAAATCGTCCATGGCTGGAGTCATAACGAGTTAAATGAGCCATGGCTTCGGGCTCGGCAAGCTCGTTGATGGCAACAATTTTCATGTGGCGGTGCAGATTACGTTCGTAAAAAGCCCGTAATACACTGCGTCCTATGCGGCCATAGCCGTTAATGGCAAGTCGAATCATTTACTCTTATCCCTGCGAGACTTAAAGGCGGCAGCCATCATTTGACCTGTGGCGCTTAATTCAGGCTCAAGTCTAACGGGGATTCAAAGCAAGGGGAATGGCTGGAGCTGTGATGGTGGCCTAAAAAATAAAACCCGACTGCTATTGCGGCCGGGTTTTACTTATAAATTATTAATAGTTTTGCTAAACAGTTAGCTAAACATCTAGCTTAAACGCCTTCAAGTTCCCTTTCTTGGCGCTCAATTTTAGCCGGTACTTCGGCTTGTTGCTGTAACCAAAACAATAGCTGAGCCGGGTAACAATCATCAGCGCTAAACAAGCAAACCGATGGTGAAGTAACGTTTAGCAACGACACATAATCCATTATGTTTCCCTCTTTGATACTAACTTCTTGTTGACCGTAATTGGGTTAATCACAAGCAATTAAAGGTTAACACCAGATGTTGAACTTTATGTGACAAGCCCAACATCTATTAGCATAGGCAAGCCCAACCATTCATGCCACTGAGCTGGCGGGAAGCGTAATGTGTGAAGAAGACGGGATAACGTAAAACCTAGGTCAGCAAAGGAATCCACAGTATCCACGGAAAAATAGCGATCAGCTCTGAAAACCATTTAATAGATAAAATCTAAAACAAAGCAGTAAGCCAAAAATAGACAAAGAAAGATGCTGAAACGTGTTCAGCAAGACGGCATAGGGCATGCCTTTTTGCCGTCATACCGAACTCAATTCGGTATCGGTATGACAGTAAAGCGGCGAAAGGCCAATGCTTATTTTTAGCTTTGCGCCGGGCGCTTAGTGCTCAGCGCTAGTTACAGTTCAATACTCATGCGGCACTAGCACTGACTCTTTTTCAGATTCATCTAGTTCGGGCTCAGGCAAATCTAGTTCCATCTGACAAGCCTTAGCTTCGGCTATCTCCTCTTCTTCTAGGTGCGGATATAACTCTTCCACCGGCACATCCACAAACTCTTCGTTACGGGGGTCAAGGGTGGTGATCACACCCGCCGTTTCTACTGGGCTGGGGATATATTGCGCCTGATCGGCCACTTCAACCGTTTTAGCGCCCTGACGCCAATATAGGGTATAACCACCCAGTAACAGGGCGATGCAGGCATTGCCATAATATAAACCTTGAGAGCCCTGCCACGTCATCATAACCGAGCTAAATAAAGGCCCCAAAGCGCTGCCTAACCCATAACACAATAATAATGTCGTGCTAGCAGCAACAATATGATGCGCGTCCATGCGGTCATTAGTAATGGCCACCGCGACCGGATAAATAGAGGCCACCATGCCCATATAGAGCGCCGAAAAGCCAATTAGAAATCCAAGATGATAGGATCCGGCAACCACTACGCCGATGGCGCTAAGCACCACTATGCTGTTAATCCAAATCATGATTTTGCTACGATCTAGGCGATCGCATAAACGCCCCAACGGCCAGGCAAATATAATGAAGGTAAATACCGATGCCGCCATAAAGTACGACAACTGATCCACTTCCAATCCCACCTGAATGGCATATACCGGCGCCATGGCATAGAAACTACTGATCAGCATGCCACTGCATAATGCCGCCAACAGGCCCAAGGGCGCGTCTTTAATAATGGCTTTAACACTCACCCGCTCATTGTGCTCTATGGTCGGCGCATCAATTCGACTCAAGGATAGCGGCACCAAAGCGGCGGTTAACACAATAGCCCCCAGCGTAAAGGGCACAAAGGCGGCAGGATCGGTGAAACCAATTAATAACTGCCCCGCCGTGGCCGCCAAGTAAGTACAAATTTGGTAAGAGAAAAACAGCGTGGCACGGTTGTCATTACTAGCCACGGCACTAAACCAGCTTTCAATAACAATAAAACAACCGGCCACGGCAACTCCACCAAAGGCACGCAGCAAAGACCAAATTAAAATGCTGTCGGTAAGGGGAAAGACCAACGTCGAGCTGGCTAAAAATGCACTAAATACCGCAAAGGCACGAATATGCCCTACTCGCTTAATAATTCTTTTCCCATATAAAGAGCCCACCACAAATCCCACTGAGTAGCAGACCATGATGGCACCAATCAATGTGGGCTCCACACCTTTAAGCCCTAGGTTGACGCCCAGTAGCGTCATCACAAAGGTATTACCGCCCATTAGTAGGAAGACGCTAAATATTAATGCCGAAAGTGAGATGACCAAACGTTTTATCATGCCAGGCCTTATTGGTTATGTTAAGTGGGAAAGTAAGCCTTTCGGGCAGCTGTAAGCCGTCAGCGGTAAGCTGTCTGCTAAAGAAAAGATTAAACCTAAACTATTTTTTTGCCACGGAATACACGGAAATTCACGGACGAAGAGCAAAATATAAAAGATAATAATGATGATATATAAGGTCTTGCCTCCAAGATACTTTTCTCTTTAGTCCTTACCTTAACGGTGGTTTTCAACCCAGTTGTCCAAATAACACTATCTAAGCGGCCATTTTATTCCGCTCAACCTC
>NZ_JBHTJS010000051.1:0-36794 GCF_042676125.1 Oceanisphaera ostreae | reverse complement strand
GACCGTTCGGATATCAAAAACTCGGTACACCATTCGCTCTAAACACGCTTAACTGAATGGTGTTAGGCGCAAGCCGGCATTTTTGTCTTTAACGGATAGCATACGGTATAAAGCGTGCTGCTTAGAGCCTGCGCGGCGGCCAAAAAATATTCCCACGCCGGAGCATGGGAATGATGGTATGAAACACAGCTGTCAGCGATAAGCTTTCAGAAAAGCGACGTCTTCTGCAGGCACCGCTTTAGTCGGTATGGTTTCGCTTTATCAGTAGCTGACCGCTTGTAGCTTAAGGCTGACAGCTACCCGCAGGGTCAAGCTGTTTCTGGCTCGCGTAACAATGTTAGCAACGCCTGAGCATGTTCACTCGTATCACGGCCTAAGTCGGTTAAATAACCACCATCTTCTAAGGTGATCAGCCCTTTACTATATAAAGATTTAGCGGCTGCTATGGTGTCGGCGTCGGCATTCTTGTGTACTTTAATGCCTTGCTGCGTGGTATCTAAATTAAAGCGTAGTAGAAAATTTAGTTGGTTGAGTAAGTCCGGATGATAGCGCATATAACATTCCTCAATAAAGACAACATCTTCACGTTAGCTTGTTCTTAAAGATAGAGATGCGAGCTAGCTCACAGTTAATGCTTTCACTTTTAATTAACCGAGTTGCTTGCATCATAGGGCGCGGTTGTTAAAAATGAGCGCGTTATTCATTCTTGAAAAGGACTTTTTATCCCATGACTGCTATTTGTATCCGTGATGCCCATTTTACGATTAGTGAACAGCACCGTTTAACTATTAAGCAACTTGACCTGCAGGCGGGGCAATGTTGGAGCTTTGTGGGTGCCAATGGCAGTGGAAAAACGGCGTTAGCCCGAGTTTTAGCCCAAGAGTTAAAACTATTAGAGGGGACGGCGAATAATAGCTTTAAGCACATAGAGTGGGTGTCGTTTGAACAATTACAGCAGCTGGCTGATCGCGAACGCGAAGAAGACGAAAGTGACTTGCTCGATTATGAAGACCAAGGCCATACGGCACAGCAAATTATGCTGGAACAGGGCGGTTGTGTCGCTGAGCTGTCGGCCTTGGCCGAGCGTTTTGGTATTACCGCGCTGCTAAATCGTGGTTTTCGTTATCTGTCTACCGGTGAAACGCGCAAGGTGCTGCTGTGCCGTGCGTTGTTGCAACATCCGGACTTATTGATTTTAGATGAACCTTTTGATGGCCTCGATGTAGAAGCGCATGCGGGATTAATGAGCCTGCTGCAAGAGCTCGTAGCCGCAGGACACACCTTAGTACTTATTTTAAATCGATTAGAAGAGCTGCCAGATTTTAGTGATTACTTAGGCATGTTAACTGAATGCGAGCTGAGTATGACCGGCCCGCGCGTTGAGGTGCTCGCGTCGGCGCAATTACAGCAGCTCAGCCATTTAGCAGCCATGGAAGCGGCCACAGGTGCCTTGCCACCGGCCGACCCAGACGCCGAACGTCGTATGTTAGATGCTCATACTCCGCGTATTGTGATGCGCGATATTGCGGTGAGCTACGGCGATAAGCGTATTTTAACCGGCCTAAACTGGCAGGTAGACCCCGGACAGCATTGGCAAATTATTGGTCCTAATGGTGCGGGCAAGTCGACCTTATTAAGCTTGGTGACGGGTGATCATCCTCAAGGTTATAGCAACGATCTTACCTTGTTCGGCCGTAGGCGTGGCAGTGGCGAAAGCATTTGGGATATTAAGCAGCACATTGGTTATGTAAGCACTAGTATGCAGCAAGACTACCGAGTAACCGCCACGCCTAAAGCGGTGATATTATCGGGTTTTTTTGATTCTATTGGTGTGTATCAGCAGCCTGGTAGTTCGCAATTAGCGCTAGTCGATCAGTGGTTGACGTTGTTGGGCATGGTGCACGTGGCCAACGAGCCTTTTCGTCATTTATCCTATGGTCAGCAGCGGTTATTACTGATTGCTCGCGCCATGGTAAAGCATCCGCCTATCTTGATCCTCGACGAACCGCTGCAAGGATTAGACAGCTTCAATCGCCATTGGGTAAAGCGCTGGATTGATCTACTGGTAGCCGAAGGCAGCACCCAATTATTGTTTGTGTCACACCACGAACAAGACGCCCCCAGCTGCATCAGCCACCGCTTAACCTTCGTACCCAACGGCGACGAGTATCGTTATGTCATTACAGCCGTAAGCCACAAGCTGTCAGAGAAAACGCAGGACTAAGCAACTCGAGTTCAGCATGAGAGTCGAAAGCGGTGTTTTATTCGCTGAATGCTAAAAGGGCTTGCTCTTAGCCTTTAAGCATTGTTCGCTCTTATCAGTTTTTTCCGTGGATTCTGTGGTAAAGGCGTATTTAGTCTTGGTTTTTATCAATAGCTGATCGCTTACAGCTGACGGCTGATGGCTTTGTTTTCAGCCTTGACCTGTGAGCGAGGGCGGGGGAGTATGTGACACCCTCGTCTGTCGGGACCACAACCGATGCTAAACATGAATTTTTCACAATCCCTTGCCCTGCATTATGATGCCAACCATTGGCAGCCTTCACCGGCCGCTGGTGTATGGCGCTATCCGCTAGAACGAGAGCAAGCGGAAAGCGGCCACGTGACCAGCCTAGTGCGCTTTGCACCCAACTCACATTTTCCTGAGCATCTTCATCCCTTAGGCGAAGAGTTCTGGGTCTTAGAGGGGATATTTTCTGATGAGAACGGAGATTACCCAGCAGGTTCTTATGTGCGACATCCCCCAGGTAGTCGTCATCGTTCTTTTACCGACGGTGGTTGCACTATTTTTGTGAAACTTAACCAGTTCTCGCCTGACGATGGCAAGTGGCTAAAGATGCTACCAGAGCAGGAGTTATGGATAACCGGCCATAAGGGATATCGGCGTTTGCCGCTGCATCAGCATAATGGTGTGCACACCAGTGTGCTGCATTTTCCTCAAGGCGGATTGTTTCCTGCTTGTTGTTATAAAGGCGGATTAGAGCTGTTGGTATTGGAAGGTAGTGTGATTGAGGGC
The DNA here is from genome assembly GCF_042676125.1 of Oceanisphaera ostreae. Taxonomy (NCBI): domain Bacteria; kingdom Pseudomonadati; phylum Pseudomonadota; class Gammaproteobacteria; order Aeromonadales; family Aeromonadaceae; genus Oceanisphaera; species Oceanisphaera ostreae. The sequence continues at coordinate 33,778 of NZ_JBHTJS010000051.1, read as the reverse complement.
AGTGAGACTTATGAGCACTTAAGCTGGTTACGCTTTGCTGCAGGTAGCGAGCCTAACTTGCAGCTAGCACCAGATACGAAGCTGTGGGTAAGAACCGGGCACCTTGCTAATTTAACGTGAGGGGAAGCGTAAGAGTGAAGGGTAAATATAGCGCCGAGCGCCAAAAATAAACCTAGATCTGCAACGGAATCCACGGAACCCACGGAAAAATTAAGCCGAGATAAAAACGAAAAGTACCAAGAGATCTTATTGGTAAGAGCAAACAGAAGTCAGATGGCGTCCGCTAGGTTGTCCTCTTCACTCTTAACTGTTTTTATTCAGATTTGATCTTTATTTTCCGTGTATTCCGTGGCAAAAACTTTTAGGGTTATTCCTTTAGCTGTTCGTCGGGCTCGGGTGTTTTATCGGCTTCAACGGGTGCTAATGGCCAGCCACCTAGGGCTTTCCAGCGATTGACGATAATGCAGAACAACTCGGTGGTTTTTTGCGTATCGTACAGCGCGCTGTGTGCTTCTTTATTATCAAATTCCATACCTGCCGTTTTACACGCCTTGGCCAGCACAGTTTGGCCTAACGCTAAGCCTGCAAGGCTTGCGGTATCAAAAGTGGCAAAGGGATGAAATGGGTTGCGTTTCATATCGGCCCGTTCTGCGGCCGCCATTACAAAGCCATGATCAAAAGAGGCATTGTGCGCCACCATAATGGCACGCTGACACTTATTGGCCTTTAATCCTTTGCGTATACCTTTAAAAATATGATCTAGCGCCTCGCGCTCGGTAACGGCCCCGCGCAATGCACTGTGTGGGTCAATGCCGGTAAACGCCAAGGCGGCCGGTTCAAGGTTTGCGCCTTCAAAAGGGGATACATTGAAATGGAATGTTTGATCGGGGACCAACCAACCATTTTTGTCCATTTTTAACGTGATAGCGGCAATTTCCAGCAACGCATCGGTTTTGGCGTTAAAGCCGCCAGTTTCTACGTCGATCACCACCGGATAATAGCCCCGAAAGCGTTCGTTAAGCTGAGTTAAAGCTACTGTTTCCGTCATTATCGTCCTAATTAACCTGAAAAACTGGGCCGCCATTATGCCAGAGTCGCTGTCTGTCGTCGCCTATCTCTGCCTCTCTCAATAGAAAGGATAGAGATGTGCCCTCGAAGCCCCTTAAGTGGCGTAAAATTAGCCAACTAACTGCTTTGGCGCAAAAAAAGATTGCACCCAAGCGGTAGCTTGCCTACTATACGCCCCGCTGAACAAGCCAACAGCTTGTAATTACAGCAAAAAATATGGTGAGGTGGCCGAGTGGCTGAAGGCGCACGCCTGGAAAGCGTGTATACGGTAACGTATCGAGGGTTCGAACCCCTCTCTCACCGCCATATTAAAACAAAAAAAACCCGCTGATTACTCGGCGGGTTTTTTTGTTTTAATATTCTTCTAATTTATCTTTTCTTATACCAATCTAAGTAAAAATCTGATCTTGTTTAAAATCGGATATGAGAGGAAACAGAGTCAGCCCCCACGACACGCCATAAACCCATCCCTGGGGGCTCAGGAAATGCCATCCCTGGCATTGTCACGGTCGTGGGAGCCGATCTCTATTACCTCTCCTTAAGCACCGAGCTGTCTGTAAAACGCACCGACAGGCGACCTCGCAGCCTAGGGACGGATAAAGAGATCGGCTCCACCGACCATCACATAACAGGGATGTTATGTGTTTGAGCGTCACAGGGATGTGCTTGCAGCGGGTCGGTGGAGTTGACTCTTTGTTCGGCTTTTATACAAACAAAAATAGATCAGTTAGTTTTCCAGATTGGTATTAGGCATGTTCATGCCAACGTATCCACCTTTTAGATGTTTCCATACAGAACCAAGTCACTTACAGTAGGTTTTGCCCTAATGAAGCGGTGGATGCGGTGCTGGGTTAGGCCTAAAACTCACTCTGTCAGTTGTTAAAGGAATCGATATATTGAAGTTACGTCTTGGCGTTATCAATAACCGCTGGTCACGCCTTACCGTAGGCATTGGGCTGGCGGTGAGTGCATTGTTGGCTTGGCAACTGGATAAGAGTAACGAGCAGCGTGTGCAAGAAGTGGTGGCCGAGGCCGCAATACAGGCCAACTTAGAGGTAAAAAATCGTCTCGAGCGCTATCTCTATGGTTTATCTGGTGCCCGTGGCGCCGTATTGACGGCGGGTGAATACGGTATTAGTCGTGATCAGTTTCATCGCTACAGCCTAACGCGCGATCTCAATCGTGAGTTTCCCGGTGCCCGAGGCTTTGGTTTTATTCGGCGTGTACCCCGGTTTATGACGGAGTCGTTTACCGAGATGGCGCAAGCCGATAGTCAGCCCGACTTTCAGATAAAAGAGTTAGCCGCTCATGATGGTGAGCGTTACGTTATCCAGTATATTGAACCGCTCAAGGGTAACGAGTCGGCCATAGGGTTGGATATTGCGTCTGAATCCAATCGGCGCGAAGCCGCTTTAGCGGCGATACGCAGTGGGGAAGCGCGACTGACGGGGCCTATTACACTGGTACAGGCGAGCGGCCAGCCGTTGCAGTCTATTTTGATGCTGATGCCTATTTATCGAGCCGGTATTATACCCACCACCGTCGCCGAACGTGAGCAGAGTGGTTTTGGCTGGAGCCATGCCCCCTTATTACTGGATGAAGTATTGTCCACTTTGCGCCTAGATGCCGATGTGCTACACCTCGAGTTATTTGATGTTACCGACCCAGGCAACGGTATACGATTTTACAGTAATAGCCCCGAGAGTGATGCCATCCCCAGTGCTCATATCGAGACCATTCAGTTTGAGGTATATGGTCGGCGTTGGGAGTCTCAGTTCAGTGTTTACCCATCGTTTGTGCAAGACTTGCAGCAAAATTCCCCATTAAAACTTTTTTTGCTGGGCAGTGTGATCAGTTTATTAGTGGCATCACTTATTGGTAGTGCTCACTTAAGTCGTCGTCGACGTCAGCAAATGCTGGATGAGCAGGCTAAGCTCGCCGCCATTGTCGAAAGCTCAGCCGATGGCATTATAGGTAAGACTCTTGATGGCGTGATTACCAGCTGGAACCGAGGCGCCGAACAGTTATTTGGCTATCCTGCCGGTGTCGCATTGGGTCAGGGCATTGCTGACTTGGTGGTGCCGGATGACCGACTGCAAGAAGAGGCCGACATTCTCGCTCGGGTTCGCAACGGCGAGCATATTTCCCATTTCGATACTATTCGCCAGCGACAAGATGGTCACCGATTTCATGTGTCGGTAACCGTTTCGCCGGTTCGTAACAGTCGTGGCCAAGTGATTGGCGCCTCAAAGACGGTACGTGATATCACCAGCCAGAAAGAGGCCGAGGCACGGGTGCTCGAACTCAACAGTAATCTAGAAGCTCAAGTCACCCAACGAACATCTGAGTTGGCGGAGCTGAATATGCTGTTTGGCAATGTGCTTGATGCGGCGTCAGAGGTAGCGATTGTGGCGACCGGTACCGACGGCGTCATTAGTCTGTTCAATACCGGAGCCAAGCGGCTGCTGGGCTATCGGGCCGATGAGATGGTTGGCCAGCATACCCCTGGCCATTTTCATCTGGCTAACGAGATGGCAGCCCGAGGCGCAGAGTTGAGTCAAGAAATCGGTCGGGCAGTGACCGGATTTGAAGTTTTTACCTTCAGGCCGAAGCAGGAGGGAGCCGAAGTCCGAGAATGGAGTTATCAGTGTAAAGACGGTTCAATAGTACCGGTGATGCTGGTGGTGACCGCGATGCGGGATAACTCTGGGCAGATTACCGGTTATTTAGGTGTTGCCACCGATATCACCGAACAGCGCCGGCACAGCAGTGAACTCACGGCGGCCAGAGATCAACTGCTTATGGCGGCAGACGTAGCCGAATTGGGCATCTGGACCTGGACGCTGGCGGACAGCTCGCTGGACTGGAATGACAAGATGTTCGAGCTTTACGGCTATCCGGTTAGTTTGCGCGACCAAAAGATGAGCTATGAGCATTGGCATGCGCGGTTACACCCAGATGATGCAGAGTACGCAGTGTCGTGCATGGATGCGATAATGAAGGGCACCGCCGCCTACGATCCCGTATTCCGCCTGCTGTTGCCCGATGGGAGCATACGTTTTCTTCAGGCGGGGGCTCAGCTTGAACGTGACGATTTGGGGCACGTTATTCGCGTCACAGGGATCAACTTTGATATCACCAAGCAGCGTGAACTAGAAACCGGATTGCGTCAGGCTAAGGCTGAGGCTGACGAGGCCAGTGCGGCTAAATCGACCTTTCTTGCTAACATGAGTCATGAAATTCGCACCCCGATGAATGCGGTGTTGGGCATGTTACAGCTGGTGCAGCAAACGGCATTGAATCAACGACAGCTCGATTACGTAGTCAAGGCGTACACGGCGGCTCGTTCTCTGCTGGGATTACTCAACGATATTCTCGATTATTCCAAAATAGAAGCCGGCAAGTTGCAGCTAGAACAGCAGCCATTTGAGTTAGAAGACGTGATGGAGGATCTGGCGGTGGTGTTGTCGGGCAACCTTGGCACCAAGCCGGTTGAGCTGATGTTCGATCTCGCGCCCTCGCTGCCCAGTCACCTTATTGGTGATCGGTTGCGGTTGCAGCAAATCCTGATCAACCTAGCGGGCAATGCCATTAAATTTACCGAATACGGTGAAGTGGTGGTTAGCGTGACAGAGGTGAGCCGCAACGCGAGCTCAGTGCGGTTATGTATTGCGGTAACTGATACCGGCATTGGCATTGCCGAAGATAAAATAGATCATATACTTGAAGCCTTTAGTCAGGCCGAAGCTTCAACTGCACGCCGCTTTGGCGGAACTGGGCTGGGTTTGGTGATCAGCAAACGTTTACTGGCCCTGATGAACGGCCAACTTCAAGTGAGTAGTACACCGGGTGTTGGCAGTCGTTTTTGGTTTGAAATAACGTTGGCGTTAACCGATACGTCGATTGAGTCTGCGCCGGATGAATTGGCAGAGCCTTTGCTGCGCATACTGGTGGTTGATGATCATCCGGTGTCGGCCGAAATATTGGCGCGAGCCGCCGGTCTGCAAGGTTGGCAGGTAAATATTGCCAACAGTGGCCAGGCGGCGGTAACGGAGGTGGAGCGAGCACAAGACTATGACCTAGTGTTGATGGACTGGGCCATGCCCGGCATGAACGGCCTAGAAGCCGCTGGGCAAATTCGTGATCTTAACCTAGCGCAGCCGCCGAGCATCATTATGATTACCGCGTATGGCCGAGAGCAATTAGCCGAGGCGCAACAAAATCTTAATCCCCCTTTTGTGGATTTTCTCACTAAGCCCGTCACCACGCGCCAATTAGTGAATACCGTTAGAAGATCGCTGTCGGGTGAGTACTTAGATCCGGAACATAAATTGCTACCGGCCGACTCCTTGCTGCGGCTCGAGGGCTTACGCTTGCTGGTGGTAGAAGACAACGCCCTTAACCGCCAAATAGCAGCAGAACTGCTGGCTGGGGAAGGTGCCTTGGTTGAACTGGCCGAAGGCGGGCTAGAAGGAGTGAGTAAGGTCATTGCGGCACCAACGGCGTTTGATATGGTGCTGATGGACATGCAGATGCCCGATATAGACGGCCTAGAAGCGACACGGCGCATTCGTGCCGACGACCGTTGCCAACCACTGCCTATTTTGGCGATGACGGCTAATGTTACTCAAGCCGATCAGCAGGCCTGCTTGGCTGCAGGCATGAATGCGCACATCGGTAAACCGGTTGATATAGAGCAACTAGTGGCGGTGATTTTGAAGTTTCTACACCGCACAGACGAGTCGCCGACTCCTGCGCAAGCGAGCGACGAGTGTGCAGTGACTCAACCGACACACACCGACCGGGTCGAGTCGGCATCTATTGCCTTGGTTGAAGATAAAGAAACTATTTTGCGCCGCTTTGGTGGAAATGAGCGACTGTATCGTCAGATGCTACTCGGACTTGCAGAGAATGCGCGCGAGCTGTTTGTTGAGCTGGCCGCACGCCTCGATGAGCAAGATATTGAGGCCGCGTGCGCCGTGCTGCACACCTTTAAGGGCGTGGCGGGTACCATGGGCGCGGCTCGCTTTGCGGCGCGCATGTCTGAGCTGGAACGACAGCTTAAGGGAATGAGTATTGATGATGCCATCAGCTTATTGGACGAGACAAACCGCTTGGCGCTGAACGACCTGCTGGCTCAGAGCCGAGCTGAGCTGTTGCAGGCGGTGCCGGAGCCGGTCGCCACCGTTGAATCTACAGCCACGGGTGCTTCGGCAGATGAAACCAGAGCGCACCTCGAGCAATTATTAATCTTGTTAGATGCCGGAAATCTCGACGCTATCGACTGCTTTGAACAAATACCCACAGCGGTGATAGATGCGCTGAGTACGCGTCGAGAGGAGCTGGCGAACGAGGTACAAAATCTTAACTTTACTGCCGCGAGCAGCATGGTTCGCGTGTTATTGGAGATCTTATGAACCTAGAACAATTGCTGGCGTCGTTTCCGCACCCGGTGGGGCCGTTACGCATTCTTATTGTGGATGATCAGCCGGTGAATATTCGCGTGCTGCATCAGGTATTTCGCGGCGAGTTTGAGGTGCTAATGGCGACCAGTGGCGAACAGGCCATTAGTCTTTGCCAAGAGCTGCGCCCAGACATCGTGCTGCTAGACGTAGTTATGCCTGGGCTCAGTGGCCATGATGTGTGCCGCCGCCTAAAAGCTGATCCGGATACCCGAGATATTCCGGTGATTTTTGTGACCTCGCAAAATCAAGATGGCGACGAAGCCCTAGGTTTTGAAATTGGTGCGGTAGACTTTATTACCAAACCGATTAATCCGATTATCGTATCGGCTCGAGTACGCACTCACCTGGCACTGAAGTTGCAAAGTGATCTATTACGTACCATCGCCATGAACGATGGTCTCACTAAGGTAGCTAACCGCCGAAAATTTGATGAAGAGTTGGCTATCAGCTGGCGTGCAGCTCAGCGTGAAGGCCGCGTTTTGTCGTTAGTCATGCTGGATCTAGACTCCTTCAAACAGTTCAACGACCGATATGGGCATCAGCAGGGAGATGCCTGCCTAGTGGCCGTAGCCAACGCGCTCAACCAGTCGGTGCGCCGACCACACGATCTGGTGGCTCGTTATGGAGGAGAGGAGTTTGTGTGTATTCTGCCCGATACCGATAGCCAAGGGGCGATTAAGTTGGCCGAGGTAATGCGAACGGCGGTTAAGGCGCTCGAGATAGAGCACCTTGATTCGGCGGCCGGTGGGTTCGTGTCTATTAGTTTAGGCATTGCCACACAAATACCCAACACAGGTGCTAGTCCCCAGTCGTTGCTAGCGGCGGCTGATGGACAGTTATACCAAGCCAAGCGAGCCGGTCGAGACCGAGCTTGTGCTATCGAAATCGTGTAGCCGCCGCTAGGCTGTTGAGCTTTTGGCAAGAGACATCAATAACCTAGGTGCATCACGGTACATACTTTCGGCTATGCTATTAGAATACCTCATCATTATCCATTGCAGAGAGCGCCTATGAGCCCAACTACCAATAAGCTGTCGCTTGCCATGCTGTATGAACGAGCCGAGCGCCAGCCCGACGATGTTTATTTGCGTCAGCCCAAAGATGGGCAATGGCATCACTACACGTGGTCTAACGTATTAGAGCAAGCCGCGCGGCTGGCAGCAGGCTTACATGCGCTAGGGCTGCAACCTGAGGACAAAGTTGCACTATTATCTAAAAACTGCGCAGAGTGGTTTATTTGTGACTTTGCACTGCAAATGGGCGGTTTTGTTAGTGTGCCTATTTATCCGACTGCGGGGCAGGATACGGTGCGTTATGTGCTGGAACACAGCGAGAGTCGCGCCATTATTACCGGCAAGTTAGATGATGCAACCATTCAAGAGCCGGGGATACCCGAGCATATCATGCGCATTGCTATGCCATACACGTCCCCCATGGGCAGCCAACACCACTGGGAAACCTTACTGGCACATGATCCCATTGCACAACCGCCCTTACCCAACCCCAAGCAACTGATGACGATTGTCTATACCTCGGGCAGTACCGGTGATCCTAAGGGAGTCATGATTGACTTTGGGGCCTATGCTGCTGCCGCTCAGGGTGTGGTAACAAGCTCGGCGATTAATAAAGATGATCGTGCTGTATCTTATTTGCCACTGTCACATATTACCGAGCGGGTTTACGTGTTGGGTGCCAGCCTGTACAGCGGTATGCAAGTGAGCTTTGTGCAAAGCCTTGGGACCTTTATTCAGGATGTAAGCCATACCTCCCCGACGATTTTTATTTCTGTGCCCAGACTATGGACTAATTTTCGTAGTGGTATATTAGAAAAAATATCTCAGCCGAAATTAGATTTATTACTGAAAATACCGCTGCTGTCTGGCTTTATTAAAAAGAAGGTGCGTGCCGGTTTAGGGCTAAAAGACGCGCGCATTTTGGGGTGTGGCTCGGCCCCAGTCTCGCCGTCGTTATTGCGTTGGTATGAACGCCTCGGCATGCCCATTACCGAAGCGTGGGGCATGACTGAAAACCTAGCCTACTCCACCCTTAACTATCCTTATCGTTCCGATAAAGTAGGCACCGTGGGTAGACGCGGCGATCACGTTGATATTCGCATTAGTGACGAAGGTGAAATACTGTGCCGCTGTCCGGGTATGATGAGCGGGTATTATAAACAAGAAGCCGCGACCCAAGAGGCGCTAAAAGACGGCTGGTTACATACCGGCGACCAAGGGCGGTTGGATGGCGAAGGATTTTTGAGTATTACTGGGCGTTTAAAAGATGCTTTTAAAACCGCTAAAGGTAAATACGTACAGCCGGTGCCCATAGAAACTAAATTGGCCGATAATGCGCTGATAGAACAAAGCTGTGTGATTGGCAGCGGTTTGCCGCAGCCGTTGGCGCTGGTGCAGTTAGCAGAAAGCGTTGATAAGCAGCACAAAGGCAAAATTGTCGAACAGCTGGCGGCGACGCTAGAGCAACTTAACGCGCAGTTAGAGTCACATCAGCGGTTGTCTGGGATGTTGATCATAGAAAAACCTTGGACCATAGAAAACGATGTAATGACGCCCACGCTGAAAATAAAGCGCCACCGATTAGAGCAACAATACGCCGAGCTTGAGCAGACTTGGCCCAAAGGGCGAGTGATCTTGTGGGAGCAAGAACTCACCAAGATAAAGTAAAAACCACAGCCATACGCTTTACGTTATACGCTGTAAGTTAAGGGTAGCTGTGCGGCCTTTGGTACATCTTTGCAGCTGCAGCAAAAGATGGTGCTAGTCTTTAGCTTATGGCGTAAGGCGTATCGCGATGTATTTACCTATATTAAGCATTCAAATAACTGCGTAATAGGGTGACAAATTCCGATGCTTCTCGGTCTAATGATGACTCGTGAATAAGTAAATCGTAACCATAAAGATCGCGCAAATGAGACATACGATGCCCAAGCATGGCTGTCAGCCCCTGATAGTCTTGCCCACCCGCCGAGCGATAGCGATCGTCCTCTACTAACCATTCTTGCAATTCATGACGACTAATAGCGCCATGGCGTAGTGCCATGGCCAACAGCGGTCGTTGCTCGGTAAGTAAATGCACGGCTAAGCGGGGCGACATTAAAGGCAAAAATTCATCGTAATCACGTATTTTAATACCGATGTAGGGTAACTCTGCCAACTCAAGGCCGCTTTGCAACCGCGCCTGATCGATGCGAATAATATTGGTCCAGTGCAGACTCCAGCCACCTATCTTATGATGAAAATGCAAGTGTTCGCGACTCAACGAAAAGCTATAGCGGGGCTCACGCAGTTTTAGGGCACCCAATACCGACATGATCATGCACGCTAAAAATAAAAACACGATAACTAATTGGGCGCGGCCATCCAGCCAATAGCCAAGTATGAGTACTAAAGGCATCAGTACCAAACCTGCTAGTACGAGTGCTAAGCCGTTATGGCGTGATATGGGCTCTATGTGTTGAGCTTCTTGCACTGCGCCTCCTATTAGTCATTCACTCTATGCTTGATAAGCCCACGCTAAGGCTATGCTGATGGGGCGACATGCTGTTGTGGCGTTTCAGCTAGCCTTGCGGGAGCTGCCTTATGCTGAGCTAGGCTCTGCATCAGATAATGTGATCATTAACAAATCACAGCCATTAATATCAAGAAAACCGCTGGAATTAGAAAAGAGGTGACTAAAGAAATGGCGCTCTAGCTGTCGGCCACAAATAAGCAGGTCGGCTTGATGCTCTTTTACCGCATATTGCACCGCTTGATGAATGTCGCCATGTGGCAGCGAAATAGTGCTGGCGCTGTGTTGCTCACGCTTGAGCATTTGTACAATTTCGTAACCGCTTTCTAGGCGCAGTTTATTTTTAAGCTGACGCAAGTCCATGTTCAAACTGCCGCTATACACACCACCCAGCTCCGGTGATACATGAATAATATGCAGCTTAGCCTGATAACACTCAGCCAACTCTACCGCGCGTTTTAACAGCGGCTTTTCACGATGATTTAGCTCCAAAGCCACTAAAATATTTCGATAAGGCATTTTAACCTCCTTGGCTGGGGTGGCAAAAATGCCACCGAGTTACAACCAGGTTGTTGCTAGCGGAGTTACTATTAGCCTTGTCACAAATAAATGCAAGAATGGGATGACACCGAGTGCCGCCATAAATAGTCGCCCGGTGCTCACCAGCCAGGTCCCCAAATTAAGTGGGTTGATGCTGGCGTGGCGCGACTGAGCCTGCATTATGCAAGGCAAGAATTTAAGCATAGTGATATTCCTTATTGTAATATAGGAACTGTGTATGCGTTATTTGTAGCTGATAAAAATTGAATTTACGCTGAGAGCGATTACTAAACACCGTCATTCGACAGGGTTATTATGAGTATATTAGAAACATTAATGCGGCAAGTGTGGGACTACTCCGCCATACCACTGCTTTTTTTGCTGGGCTTTATTGGGCTGTCGGCGGTAGTTTGCCTGTTATTAATTTGGCTAGATAAGCGACGACGCTGAACCATATTTTTTTGCTTGAATGCGGGTGATAGCAGTGGCTATAGCGCCACTTGCTAACGGCGAAGCTGTTAAACTAAATAAGCCGCTACAATGGTAATTAACGGTATCAACATCTAAAAATGAGCATGTTCTTTAATACAGTTGCGCGCTGTGTGTTATAGCTAAGTGTAACGTAGGCGAGGGCATTACCAGCACTTCGCTAACAGCAAAGAATGAACCAGAGCCTTGAGCACAAGCCCATGCAGAGGTATGATGCGGGCCGTTGAAAAAAGGCAGGTTCGCCGGAAAGTGAGGTGGAGATGAATATCTTTATCATGCGTCATGGGCAAGCAGCCCCAGAGGCATCTACAGATGCATTGCGGCCGTTAACCAAGCAGGGAAAAGATGAAGTCTGCTTAATGGCGCAATGGCTAGCACCCCAAGTGCCAAAGTTCGATCGTGTGCTAGTGAGCCCTTATCTTCGCACCAAGGAGACGTGGCAGCAGGTATCTAAATATATTTCTGCTAGCGAAGTGGAAAGCTATGACGGTCTCACGCCTAATGCTGATGCCGACATGACCGCCAGTTTATTACTCGCGCATGGCGATTTGCAGCCAGAGGCTAATCTATTGGTGGTTAGTCACATGCCGTTAGTGGGCTTTTTAGTTGAAAGCTTGTGTCCCGCCATCATGGCTCCTATTTTTGTGACATCAGGCATCGCTAAAGTTTCCTTTGGCAAGGGGCTCGGGGGCGTATTTGATTGGTTGGAAGGGCCGCACAATATTCAGTCGCATTATCATGGCGGTTTTCAGGGGTTAAGATCGTTAGGCTAGCTATCAGATGGATGGCAGCTATAAAGTAATCGCAACATAAGCAAGGAATGCTACATGCGTATATTTCAGAAGTATCAGCCTTTGTTGGTGGCTAAACATGTAAAAGTTTTTTTTAGTGGCCGTTTGTACATACACGGCCGGGGCGCCTTCAGCTATGCGAAAGGCATGATAGTGATGCCCGACAACGCTAAGCCCGAGCATAAAAAAACCGTAAAAGAAATCAATCAGCTGATCACCCAAATGCAGAGTCTCGCTTAACAAAGTGGTACGCCACCAGGCGTACGCTGTAAGCGAAAGAAAAACACCGAGCCTCGCGCTCGGTGTTTTTGTTTGGCTGATAGGCAGGGGGGCGGTACGCCCTCCGTTACCGTGTTAATTTTTACGTAAAGCGTACGGCGTATAGCCGTCTTTAAGGCTCAATCCGCAATAGCACCAACAATGCCGCGTCGCCGCCCCACGAACGGGTAGCCTGATGAAACGCCAATACCTGCGGGTGTTGTACCAGCCACATCGGCAATTTTCTCTTTAAAATATGCTTACCATGGCCGTGCATAACCGACACACACTGCACGTGTTGGCGCTTGGCGGCTAGCAGCAACGCCGATAGCTCGTCTTTGGCTTGCTCTTGAGTCAGGCCATGTAAGTCTAAAAAGAACTCCGGTGGATAGTCACCACGGCGTAATTTCTTTAACTCATAGGCCGAGGTATCGGGGTCGCGATAGCGTGTGGGCCCTTCCTGATCTAAATAAGGCTCATAAACATCAGAAAAAGGGTGCGCTTCGGCCCTTTCTTTGCGTACCATTTGCCGCTGGGCATTCACCTTGACCGGCGGCCGATACGGACTTATGGTATCCTGCTTTATTTTGCGGACACCCTGCACCGCTGCTGTAAAGAGCGCATTATCATCATCTTCTGAGAAAGAGGTGGGGGTCATGAGTGTATTTCCGTAATATCCGATTATCAAAAATAGCCATCTTAACGAGGCGGAGGGGTTTTGGACACGCTTTTTAATGAAGAAGCACTCATAGAGCTGCACACAATAGGCGATTGGCTGCGTTATTCCGTCAGTCATTTTCAACAAGCCGGTCTATTTTATGGCCACGGCACCGACAACGCCTGGGACGAAGCAGTACAACTGATACTGCCGTTGCTGCACCTGCCACAAGGGTGTCCGCCGCAAGTACAAAATGCCCGTTTGCTGACCAGCGAACGGCAGCTACTGCTAGACGCGTTAAAAATGCGCGTAGAGCAGCGCATCCCCACGCCCTATATTACCCATACGGCTTGGTTTGCCGGCTATGAGTTTTATGTGGACGAACGGGTGCTTATTCCTCGCTCACCCATAGCCGAGCTTATCGACAGCCGCTTTGCACCGTGGTTAGCACTGGAGCCCAAGCGCATTATGGACTTGTGCACCGGCTCTGCTTGCATCGCGATTGCGCTGGCGCACAGCTTTCCGGAAGCCGAAGTTGACGCGCTTGATATCTCGCGTGAAGCGCTCGATGTGGCCGAAATTAACATTCAAAATCATGGGCTGGAGCAGCAAGTCACACCCATTGAGTCTGACTTGTTTTCGGCACTGCCAGTAGGCGATAAATACGATCTTATTGTGGTTAATCCACCTTATGTTGATGAAGAAGACATGAGCGATTTGCCCGAAGAGTTTCAGCACGAGCCTGAACTTGCACTGGCATCTGGCTTCGATGGCCTAGACTTTACCAGGCGCCTGCTGGCAGAGGCCTGTGACTTCTTGTCTGAGGACGGCATTTTAGTGGTCGAAGTGGGTAACAGCCAAATACACATGGAAGAAGCCTACCCTGAGCTGCCGCTGACGTGGATTGACTTTGAACATGGCGGCCATGGGGTGTTTGTGATCAGCCAGCGCGAGCTTGCTCCGTTTCGGGACCAGTTTTAATTTTGAATAAAGGACATTAGTGATGGCAGGGAACAGTATTGGCACCCTTTTTCGTGTTTCAACCTTTGGCGAAAGCCACGGTATCGCCTTGGGCGCCGTGGTAGATGGAGTACCGCCGGGTATTGAACTGACTGAAGCTGACTTGCAACAAGACCTTGATCGTCGCAAGCCGGGCACCTCGCGCTTTACCACTCAGCGCCGCGAGGCGGATGTGGTGAAAATTTTAAGCGGCGTGTTTGAAGGTAAAACCACCGGCACCTCTATTGGTTTGCTGATTGAAAATACCGACCAGCGCTCTAAAGATTATTCCGATATTAAAGACCTGTTTCGCCCAGGCCACGCGGACTATACCTACCACCAAAAATACGGTATTCGCGACTATCGCGGCGGCGGTCGTTCGTCGGCCCGCGAAACCGCGATGCGAGTGGCAGCCGGTGCCATCGCTAAAAAAGCGCTGGCCAAATACGGCGTGTCTATTTTTGGTCACCTAACCCAGCTTGGGCCCATTAAAGCCGAAGCGTTCGATAAAAGCGTGATTGAAACTAATCCGTTCTTTTTTGCCGATGCGGGCAAGTTGGACGAGCTTGATCAATATATGCGCGACTTAAAGAAAGAAGGCAACTCCATTGGTGCCAAAATTCAGGTGGTCGCTCAGGGTGTGCCAGTAGGACTAGGCGAGCCGGTTTTTGATCGGCTCGATGCCGATATTGCTCATGCACTAATGAGCATTAACGCAGTAAAAGGCGTGGAAATTGGCGACGGCTTTGCCGTAGTCGAGCAAAAAGGCTCCGAGCATCGCGACGAGCTTAAGCCCGACGGTTTTGCCAGCAACCATGCCGGCGGTATTTTAGGCGGCATTTCTAGCGGCCAAGATATAGTGGCCAGCATTGCGCTTAAACCGACCTCGAGCATTACGGTGCCCGGTAATACCATAGACACTAGCGGTGATGCCGCCGAACTGGTTACTCGTGGTCGCCACGACCCGTGCGTGGGTATTCGTGCAGTGCCGATTGCCGAGGCCATGTTAGCTATCGTGTTATTAGACCACTTAATGCTAAACCGTGGCCAAAATGCCGATGTGCACACCGATACGCCCAAATTGAGCTAAGCAGGGCCCTTCGGGAGCGTTAAGCTTTAAGCTGTCAGATACAAGATAGACATCGAACTGTAGAGGCCGCGATCGCCCGTTTTGCAAAGCAAAACTTGTCGCTTGTGGCTTCTTTCCTGTGCGTTGTTTTTGTGCCTTTACTTACTGCTTCTGGCTTAAGGCTTTACAGCTGCTCTTTCCCCTATATCAAGGGCTGTTTTTTTATGTCGTTTTGCTATTCTGATCTCATTTCCCTGTTTAATCACTGCTTTGCTGCCAGCTACAACACGCGCCTAGAGCGAGGTGATGACGAGCCAGTTTACCTACCGGCAGACAACATAATCGACCATCATCGCATTGTGTTTGCTCATGGTTACTTTGCCAGTGCTTTGCACGAAGTTGCGCATTGGTTGGTGGCGGGCGATGCGCGGCGCACACAAGAAGATTATGGTTATTGGTATTGCCCCGATGGCCGAGATGGCGAGCAACAGCGCCAGTTTGAAGGGGTAGAAATTAAGCCACAAGCCATCGAGTGGGCGTTGTCGTTGTGCTGCGGTTTTCATTTTAATGTGAGTTGTGACAACCTAAACGGCAGCGTAGAGCCAGACCGTCACGCCTTTAAAGCATTAGTGCGTGAACAGGCGCTACACTATCTGGAGCAGGGTTTTCCGGCTCGGGCACAAACCTTTATGCACGCGTTGCGTAAACATTACCACCAACCCAGCCTCACGGCAGAAAGTTTTAGCCTGTAGTTAGGTAGAAAAATTGTAGGGTCGAATTTATTCGACCGCTTTTGAGTCGAGCCATCACTTGGGCGCATACTTTTTACATACAATATCGCCCCTACCTTTGACTGGCAAAAGGCAGATTCGGTCGCAAGTCTGGCATAACAGGCAAAAAGCCGGATCGCCTTTAACTTACCGCGTAAGGCGTACAGCGTAAGACGTTAATGTTACCGCTGCCCGGAGGGCTTGTATGTTCAAAATTGGCTTAATTATTAATCCGCTGGCGGGCTTAGGTGGCACCGTTGCCCTAAAAGGCAGTGACGGCATGGCCGAGCAAGCCCGCGCTTTGGGTGCAGAACCTCGTGCGTTGCAACGCACGCAATTGGCCTTGGCTGAATTATCATCGCTTTACTCGCGCATTAGCCTCTATACCGTGGCGGGTGACATGGGTGAAACTGTGTGCAATGCGTTGAGCTTGCCGCACCAGGTTTGCTATCAGCCAATGAGTCATGTCACCACGGCTGACGACACTAAAATGGCCGTCGCCGCATTGGTAGAGCAGGGCATAGACTTATTATTATTTGCCGGTGGAGATGGCACGGCGCGCGATGTGTGTGCCGCAGCCCCCGAAGGGCTGTGCGTATTGGGCATTCCCGCCGGCGTAAAAATTCATTCGGGCGTATATGGCGTCACGCCTGCGGGCACGGGGCGCTTATTAGCTAAACTAGTGCGTGGCGAACCCGTGAGCCTTATCGCCGCCGATGTGATGGACATAGACGAAGCGGCCTTTCGCGAAGGTCGCGTACACGCCAAGCGTTACGGCGAAATGTTGATCCCGGGTGATTTAAGCTATGTGCAGGCGGTCAAAGTCTCGGGGGTTGAGTCCGACGAGCTGGTGCTCACCGACATTGCTGATGATATTATAGAGCGCATGCAAGCCGAGCCCGACAGCTATTATATTATGGGCTCGGGCAGCACGGTGGCGGCAGTAATGGAGCGGCTAGGGTTAGAGAATACCTTGCTGGGCGTCGACCTCGTACATCAGCAACGGCTGGTGGCGTCGGATCTGGATGCCAACGGTTTGTATCAGCAGATTGCAGATAAGCCCTGTAAGCTTATAATCACCTTAATTGGTGGCCAAGGGCATATTTTCGGTCGTGGCAATCAACAACTTAGCCCTGCGGTTATTAAGGCGGTGGGGCAACACAATATCTGGTTACTGGCGACCAAAACCAAGCTAAATTCGCTGCAAGGCCGCCCGTTACGAGTAGACACCAATGATCCGGAACTCGACCGCCAACTAAGCGGTTTAATGCGAGTGACCACGGGTTATCAAGATGAAGTTTTAGTGCGGGTGGCAAACCCGGAATATGAGGCGTAGTAATGAATATTTTTGAATTTGAACAACTGCTGTTGGCAAACATTGACGACAACATTGCTACCGCAACCGACGATCAGCTGTTTGCTGGCGGTTATTTACGTGGTCACATCACGTTATCGGTAGCGCAATGCGAAATCGACGGCCGTAATCATGTACGTGATGTTAAATCACGAGTTAACACTAGCCTCAATCAAGCCATCTTAAATGGTGAGTTAAATGAGCAAGACCAAGTGTTAGTCGAGTCGTTTTGGGCCGAGCTTATCGACAAAGTCGAGCAAGCCATCACTGCCTAATAAAAGCAGCGCCCAGCACCCAGCGCCCAGTTCAATACAAGGCCAGAGTGTTTTGTAGGCTAGCGCTTCAGCTGCTAGTCCCGTCTTAGCGGGATATTCAAATCATCTTGCTCCGCAAGACCGACAGCTAAAGCGTCGGGCTACAAAGTGCGGTGTGTTTTGTAGGCTGGCGCTTCAGCTGCTAGTCCCGTCTTAGCGGGATATTCAAATCATCTTGCTCCGCAAGACCGACAGCTAAAGCGTCGGGCTACAAAGTGCGGTGTGTTTTGTAGGCTAGCGCTTCAGCTGCTAGTCCCGTCTGAGCGGGATATTCAAATCATCTTGCTCCGCAAGACCGACAGCTGAAGCGTCGGGCTACAAAGTGCGGTGTATTTTGTAGGCTAGCGCTTCAGCTGCTAGTCCCGTCTTAGCGGGATATTCAAACCATCTTGCTCCGCAAGACCGACAGCTAAAGCGTCGGGCTACAAAGTACGGTGTGTTTTGTAGGCTAGCAGCTTCAGCTGCTAGTCCCGTCTTAGCGGGATATTCAAATCATCTTGCTTCGCAAGACCGACAGCTAAAGCGTCGGGCTACAAAGTGCGGTGTATTTTGTAGGCTAGCGCTTCAGCTGCTAGTCCCGTCTTAGCGGGATATTCAAACCATCTTGCTCCGCAAGACCGACAGCTAAAGCGTCGGGCTACAAAGTGCGGTGGTTTTTATTGAACGTAAGGCGTACAGCGTAAGACGTAAGGCGTAAGGCATACAGCGTAAGACGTATAATGGTGTGTTACCGGTTTTAATCATAAAAAAGGAGCCCTTCGGCTCCTTTTTTATTTAGTTTATATCACCAAACTTACCCGTTGATAATACCGCGCTTGCGTAGTTCGGCAATGACCAAGTCGGCAGCGTCATCGGCACTCAGGCGCGCCGCATCCAAATGGATTTCTGGTGCTTCGGGAGTTTCATAGGCCGAGTCGATGCCAGTGAAGTTTTTCAGCTCGCCGCGGCGGGCTTTCTTATACAAACCCTTCACGTCACGCTCTTCAGCTACTGCTAACGGCGTATCAACAAACACCTCAATAAACTCACCTTCGGCCAGTTGCTCACGCGCCATACGACGCTCGGCTTTAAAGGGTGAAATAAAGGCGGTGAGTACAATTAAGCCCGCATCCACCATTAACTTAGACACCTCACCCACGCGGCGAATGTTTTCTACACGGTCGGCATCGGTAAAGCCTAAGTCTTTATTCAAGCCGTGGCGTACGTTGTCGCCGTCCAGCAGATAAGTGTGGTTACCCAAGGCATGCAGTTTTTTCTCAACCAAGTTGGCAATAGTCGACTTGCCAGCACCAGACAAACCGGTAAACCACAATACGCTCGGCGTTTGGCCTTTGGCTTGAGCGCGCGCGTCTTTGTTTACATCCACATGTTGATAATGAATGTTCTGGCTACGGCGCAGGGCAAAGTGCAACATGCCGGCGGCCACGGTGGTGTTGTTTAAGCGGTCGATTAAAATAAAGCCGCCGGTGTCTTTGTTGGTTTGATAATCATCAAAGGCAATGGCGCGATCTAGGCTGATGTTACATACGCCAATGCCGTTCAGCTCTAACTGCTTGGCTGCGGTGTGCTCCAGCGTGTTGACGTTCACCTGATATTTAATATCGGTAATGCTGGCAGTGACGGTTTGGGTGCCAACTTTCAGTAAGTAAGGACGACCAGGCAGCAGGGCGTTTTCACTCATCCACACTATGGTGCTTTCAAACTGATCTGCGGTTTCTGCTGGCGCATCGCTAATAGAGATGACATCGCCACGGGAAATATCAATTTCGTCTTTTAGCGTCACCGTAACCGACTGACCAGCAACGGCCAATGGTAAGTCACCGTTGTAGGTGACAATGCGTGCCACTTCGCTTTCTTTGCCCGAAGGCTGTACGCGAATGCGATCGCCAGGCTTCACTACACCACTGGTAATGGTGCCCGAAAAACCGCGAAAATCGAGGTTGGGGCGGTTAACCCACTGCACCGGCAGCCTAAATGGCGCTTGTTGCATACGAGTATCGTCAATTTCGACGGTCTCTAAAAAGTCCATTAGCGTCGCACCTTGATACCAAGGCATATTCTCGCCATTAGCCACTATGTTGTCGCCCTTAAAGGCGGACAGCGGCAGGTAGGTGACGTTAGTCAGCCCCAACTGCTTGGCAAACTGGCCGTATTCTTCAACAATTTCGTGAAAACGCGCTTGTGAATAGTCCACTAAGTCCATTTTGTTGATGGCCACCACAATGTGGCGAATACCCAGCAACGACATCAAATAACTATGACGGCGAGTTTGGGTCAAAATACCTTTACGAGCATCGACCATTAAAATAGCCGCATCGGCAGTAGAGGCACCGGTAACCATGTTGCGCGTGTACTGCTCGTGCCCTGGGGTGTCGGCGACAATAAATTTGCGCTTATCGGTCGAAAAGAAGCGATAGGCCACATCAATAGTAATGCCTTGCTCGCGTTCGGCAGCTAAGCCATCTACTAACAAAGCAAAGTCGATTTCTTCGCCTTGGGTGCCCCATTTCTTGGAGTCAGCTTCCATGGCGGCTAATTGGTCTTCAAACAGCATTTTAGATTCAAACAACAAACGCCCAATCAGGGTACTCTTGCCGTCATCTACGCTGCCGCAGGTAATAAAGCGCAACAAACTCTTCTGTTCGTGGGCTTTCAAATATTCGTCAATATTCGTTTCAAGCAAAGTTGTTTCATTCATCATTTATCCTTCGCAGCTGTACGTTATACGCCGTACGCTGACCGTTAAAAAAGTTAGCTCTCGATACTCTGTTCGTTATCTAAACTCGTGATAAGCCCGTGTAACATGGCTGAAATGTCACGCGTTTCTTGTAGCCATTCTCGACCTGGTAGCCCGTCGATATACCCAATATCAATGCCGATATAGATTTGCGTTCGCAACTCAGCGCAGGAGCCTCGAGCTATCACCAGAAAATGGCGTTTGTCTTTATATGAGAATCGAGACATCCCTTCCGCAATATTACTGGGTATGGAGAGCCCTGAACGTGTTATTTGGCTATGAAAACCAAAGTCCTTTAACTCTCTTAGTCCCTTATATAGCTCTGCCGATAAGCGAGCCGACTGCTTCCAGACTCGTAACTTCTCAAAGTTCATGCTGCGCCCCTGCTTATTTTTGCATATAGCGTAAAGCGTAGGACGTACAGCTGGTTATTTCTACGGCGCTTCGCGTCAGAAGTAACCTTCCTGTTTCTTCTTTTCCATTGAGGCGCTGGAGTCGTGGTCGATCATGCGGCCTTGGCGCTCAGAGGTTTTAGTGAGCAGCATTTCTTGAATAATTTCCGGCAGCGTAGTGGCTTCTGACTCCACCGCCCCAGTGAGTGGATAACAGCCTAGGGTTCTAAAGCGCACGTTCTTTATCATCGGCACTTCGCCGTCTTTCAATGGTAAACGCTCGTCATCCACCATGATCAGGGAGCCATCGCGCTCAACCACTGGGCGGGGTGCCGCAAGATACAAAGGCACAATCGGAATGTTTTCTAGGTGGATGTACTGCCAAATATCCAGCTCGGTCCAGTTAGACAATGGGAAAACCCGAATAGACTCGCCTTTGTGCTTGCGTGCGTTATATAGCTTCCACAATTCAGGACGCTGATTTTTAGGATCCCAGCGATGCTGCTCGGTACGAAATGAGAAAATACGCTCTTTAGCGCGAGATTTTTCTTCATCGCGGCGGGCACCACCAAAGGCGGCATCAAAACCATATTGATCTAGCGCCTGCTTTAACCCTTCGGTTTTAGTCACGTCGGTATGAACGGCCGAACCATGAGTAAAGGGGTTGATGTCTTTCTCTATGGCTTCTGGATTAGTGTGAACCAGCAACTTAAGACCGAGCTTTTCCACCATCTCATCGCGAAAGGTGTACATCTCGCGAAACTTAAAGCGGGTGTCAACATGCAACAAAGGAAAGGGCGGCAAGGAGGGATAAAACGCCTTCATCGCCAAGTGCAGCATAACGGCACTGTCTTTGCCAATAGAGTAAAGCATCACTGGGTTATCGGCCTCAGCGACGACTTCGCGCATAATATGGATGCTTTCGGCTTCAAGCCGTTGTAGGTGCGTCAAGTTCATTAGTGATCCCGCTCTCAATTATGGATTATGCTAATAACTAAATGTTATGAATGATCTGTGTATTAAGTTTATTTGATATATGGGTACAATGATAGCCCTGCTAAAGAGCGAGTGGTTATATATGACAGCATATTGGGTATTAGCATCAATTGGCGTTTTGCTGGCATTGCTGATCCAAGGGCGAGTGTCACCGGCAATCTTGTTCACCTGTTGGGCTGTAGGATTTGTGTTGCTTGGGGTAACCGAGCAACAAGCCTTGCTGAGCAGTTTCTCTAATTCGGCACTTATCACCTTGGTAGTGTTAATGCTGGTATCGCTGGCGCTAGAGCGTTCGCCCCTGCTTGATCACGTATCCGATGCTTTATTAAAGGGGCGAGAGTCGATGGCCTGCCTGCGATTAATGGGCCTAACCGCCTTGTTGTCGGCATTTTTAAATAACACCGCCGTGGTGGGCTCTTTGTTGGGTGTTATTTCTCGCCAGCGCCATATTCCTGCCTCGCGGCTGCTGATCCCACTATCTTATGCGTCTATTTTGGGCGGCATAACCACGCTGGTGGGCACTTCCACCAATTTGGTGGTGAACTCCTTTGTTATTAATGCCGGATTACCCCCGCTGGGTATGTTTCAATTTACCTTAGTCGGCTTACCGGTCGCGCTAATATGCATTGTTGGACTGTTATTTAGTACGCGATGGCTGCCAAAAAATCGCGCGCTAGACCAAGACGTCCCCCAATCGTATTTTTTAGAAGCGCAAGTGATGGCTGACTCGCCGCTAATTGGTAACAGCATAGAAGCCAATCAATTGCGTAATCTTAATGGCTTGTTTTTATTAGAAATAGTACGCCACGACCGACTACTCAGCCCCGTTTCGCCAGACGAAGTGCTAGAGCCGGGCGATGTGCTGGTGTTTACCGGCGAAGTAGAAAAGGTACAAACGCTACAGCGTTTTGCGGGCTTGCAGTTGTTTGGTACTCAGGCCGATCGTTTGCTTACCTCTAATCTGGTAGAAGTTGTCATTGCCAACGAATCTGAACTGGCCAAACGTACCTTGCGCGAAGTGGACTTTAGAACCTTGTTTAACGCCGGTGTGGTGGGTATTCGTCGTGGCAAGCGCCGCTTAACCGGCCAGTTAGGTCATATTTCGCTGCGCGTAGGCGACAGCTTATTATTAGCCGTGGGCCCCGACTTTACCGAGCAGCGCAACATCGACCGTAACTTTCATGTACTTAATGGCACCTTACAGCGGCCCAAATTACAACCGCGTCAGAGCCTATTCGCTTTTTGTGGCTTTGCCATCGTTATTGCTTTGGCTGCCACTAGCCTAGTGCCGTTGCTAAATGGTTTATTGATACTGCTGGCTGCATTGTTAGTCACGCGTATTTTAACCGTCAGCGAGCTACGCCGCCGATTTCCGTTTGAATTATGGCTTATTATTGGCTCGGCACTCACCGTGGCCAAGGCGCTAGATAGTTCAGGTGGGGCACAAGTCATCGCCGATACGGTGCGCAGCGTATGTAATGGCTACGGCGTATATGGCGCTTTTATTGGGGTATTTATTATTACCTTAATTCTTACCGAGGTAGTTACTAATAATGCGGCGGCGGCCTTGGTGTTTCCCATCGGTTTGTCTACTGCCAGTGCCTTTGGCGCCGACCCGCTGCCGTTTATCATGGCGGTGGCCTTTGGTGCCAGTGCCTGTTTTATTATTCCTTTTGGCTACCAAACGCACTTAATGGTGTACTCCCCGGGGCGCTATCGCCTGGTGGATTACTTAAAAACGGGCTTGCCGGTTAGCTTGTTGTACTCGGCTGGAGTAATCATTCTGGTACCTATTATGTTTCCGTTTTAATGGCACGGTAAGGGGAGGGGATAAGCGAAGAGGTGCAAAACGGCTTATTTTTCTCCTCTCTGCTCAATAAACCCGCAAACAGTCAATGGCTTATTGCATTCACGTTCATCTTTGCTAAACTGGCCTTTCTTCGATGGTGACCCCGTTGGTCCTCTCGCATTAGACTCTTGTTTACTAGGCCAGGCCCGGAAGGGAGCAACCAAAGCAGGAACCTCTGAGTGCCGGGATGTGGCTGGCGGCGGTCACCTCCAAATTTTAAATATGTCGCTTTCACCATAAGTTGACATATCTTCAGTAATATCTGACATAAATTGCATCATAAGCTGACATAGCCTACCTTTGTAGTAACAAAACTACATCCAAGGTGGTTTTTATGTATCGGCGTCGATTGAAGCACTCACGAGTCAAAAATCTTTTTCGCTTCGCAAGCAGTAAGACTAAATCAGTTCTTACGGTTGAGTCCTCTCTTGAATTCGATACCTGTTTTCACCTCGAATACTCCCCAGAAATAACCACCTTTGAAGCGCAGCCTGAAGGCTTTTATTACAGCTTCGAAGGAAAGCGTTGTCCTTATACTCCTGACTTTAAAGTGCATCACCAGCAGAGTGGAGAGCAGTTTATTGAAGTCAAACCCCTAGCTAAAGCATTAAAAGAAGACTTTCGTGCACGATTTCAAGCTAAGCAACAAGCTGCACGTGATGCAGGAGTTACCTTGCTATTGGTAACTGAGCGGCAGATTCGGATTTATCCTATTTTGGGTAATCTTAAATTAATACACCGTTACTCAGGCTTTCAATCAGTCACCGAAATACATCTTCGTATACTCGAGTTTGTTGAGAGATATGGCATAACTTCTCTGCTGAATTTGGCACGCTCAACAGGGATAAAAGAGGGCGAGTTACTCAGTACGGCATTATCGCTAATTGCCAAAAACAGAATTGCTACCAACCTCCTCGATCAGAGTTTCAGTCTTGACTCTGAGGTGTGGGAGGCTATATGAAAACGGTTAATCCCACTCAGGGATTTTTTCATGATGAATTTCCTCTCAATGAAGCCATACCTATTGCTGGTAATCAGCTACCCGAGCCTATAAATATCTCCAGAGACTTGGCAAGCTATACAACAGAAATACAAGCCGAAGTTAGCAGACGATTGGCTTATTTGAAGTGGATTGAAAAGCGCCTAGACGGTGGCTGGACACAAGCGCGTCTGGAACCTTTATTAGAGCAGGCTTCCACAGAGTTAGGTACAGAGCCTCCAAACTGGAGAACGTTAGCAAGATGGCGAAAAAAATACTCCAATTCCGACCTTCAATTTTCTTCACTGATCCCTAAACATGGCAATAAGGGGAATCGGATAATAAAAAGTGATAGCAGTGCGGAAAATTTTTATGATCAAGCAGTTAAACGTTTTTTGGTAGAAGAGCGGCCTTCGATTGCTGCTGCTTATCGCTATTACGCAGACACTATACGAATAGCCAACCAGAAACTCATTGAAAAGCCAATAAAGGCACTATCCTATAGCGGATTTTATAATCGGGTCAAAATGTTACCGCCTTATGATGTTGCGGTGGCTCGCCATGGAAAATTCATTGCCGACTCAAAGTTTAATATGATTAGCGCTCATATGCCTCCTGAACGAGTACTTGAGCGAGTTGAAATTGACCACACTCCGCTCGATCTGATCCTGCTTGATGACGAACTTGATATCCCATTAGGCAGACCATGTCTTACTGTTCTTATAGATAGTTATAGCCATTGTATAACTGGTTTTTATATTGGATTTGAAGGGCCGAGTTTTAATTCAGTACGAAAAGCTTTGCTGAATGCTATTAAACCAAAGACTTATGTTCATAAAAAATATCCAGTTATTGAGAATGACTGGCCATGTAGCGGCAAGCCCGAAACGCTAGTTGTGGATAATGGAGCCGAATTTTGGAGCCAAAGCTTGGAGCTAGTATGCCTAGAGCTAGGCATTAACGTGCAATACAACCCTGTACGGAAGCCGTGGCTCAAGCCAATGATAGAGCGATTATTTGGTAATATTAACAGTAGCTTACTGAGCAATATACCAGGTAAGACCTTTTCTAACATTCTTGAAAAAGAGGAATACAACCCTAATAAAGATGCCATTATGCATTTTTCAACTTTCGTTGAGCATTTTCATCAGTGGGTTATTGATTTATATCATCAGAATGCTGATACGCGAAAGCGCTATATCCCTGCATTATCTTGGAAGAAGGGCTATGAGTACTTACCACCAGCCCAGATCACTGATGAAGATCTCAGTAGGTTAGAAGTTATCATTGGCTTATCTAGTCAGCGACAACTTAGACGCGGTGGTATTCATATTCATAACCTGCGCTATGATTCTGAAGAATTATCTCTTTACCGCAAAAATCATGCCTCTGGAAAGCAATCGTTGAGCGTAATAGTTAAAACTAATCCCGATGATATATCGTCCATCTATGTGTATTTGGATAAGCTGGAACGGTACCTGCAAGTTCCTTGTGTAGACCGCGTGGGTTACACACATGAGCTAAGCCTCCAGCAACATCTAATTAACTGCCGTTTACATAAAAATTTCATTGATAGTGCGTTGGACTTAGACAGTTTGGCTAGAGTTAGAATGAAGCTACATGAACGCATCGAACAAGAAGTGGCAGAGCTAAATAGCATAGGTAAGAAGAGGAAGTCACTGCCAAGTATGTCTCGATTGGCTAAGCATCAGCAGGTAGGCAGTGGAGAAAAAGGCACTATTGTCGGCCAGCCATTACCTACCGAACTGCTAAAGTCTAAACAGCATAAGCAAGAGAATTTAATCAAACAGATAGATGAGTGGGATGACTATGTCTCAGATCTTGATGCCTACTGACCTGATATTATCGCCGGAGCAAGAAGAGCAGCTTCGGCGCTTTGTCTGTTGCTTCGTCGAACAGCCGATAGTGAGTGAAATTTATAATGATTTTAATCGGTTGCGTTACAACCATCGTCTAGGAGGTGAGCAGCAATGCATGTTGATCACAGGCGATACAGGTTGTGGAAAATCGCAGCTGATAAAAAACTATCAACTTCAGTTTTCAGATGTAGAGGAGACTTGTGGTGGATTCCCGTACCGGCCATTACTAATCAGCCGTATTCCTAGCAAGCCTACACTGAGCGCCACCATCATCGAGCTATTAAAAGATCTTGGGCAATCCAGCAGTATTTATCGTCAAGGAAGAAGCAGCGACCTCAGCCTCACAGAAGCGCTAATCCAATGTCTCGTCCGCTGTAAAACTGAGCTTATGATCATTGATGAGTTTCAAGAGTTAGTAGAATTTAAAAGCGGTGTAAAGCGTAGTGAAATCGCCAATCGCCTTAAGCTGGTAAGTGAGAAAGCCCGAGTTTCTATTGTTTTGGTCGGAATGCCTTGGGCTGAAAAAATTACAGAAGATCCGCAGTGGGCGTCGCGGTTAATGGCTCGCAGGTTGATCCCTTACTTCAAGCTTTCAGAAAACCCAGAAAATTTTATCCGTTTCTTGATGGGGCTAGCTAAAGCAATGCCTTTTACAGAGCTTCCAAAGCTAGAAAGACAGCATACAGTTTTTGCACTTTTTTCTGCTTGTGATGGCTGTCTACGTACTTTGAAGTATTTGCTTGATGAAGCAGTTAAACAGGCACTACTGGCTGATGCCCAGACGCTGACTACCGAACACCTTAGCAAATCTTTCTCGTTGCTTTATCCCACAAAGATTAACCCGTTTTTGCAGAAACTAGATGAACTTGAAGCTTGTGAGGTAAAACACTATTCACGGTATAACAGTGGTGCCTCTTATGCTGAAGATGTATTGATCTCGACTCAGTTTGGGGAGCGCATGCCGATCTCTATGCTACTCAAAAAATCCTAGTGCTTTTTAAACTAAGTTATCCTTAGTACACTTGTGCTACCTATACTAAGAGAATCTTAGCTATCTACCTAAACGGGATAGCTTATGTATTCAACACTACCAAAGCGGCTTAAGGCAGCACGTCTTAAAAACCAGCTTACGCAACGTCAGTTGGGAGTTCGCCTTGGCATGGATGAAAATACAGCGAGTGCCCGGATGAACCAGTATGAAAAAGGTAAGCATTCTCCCGATTATCAAACCATGCAACGATTGGCCAAGGTGCTGGGCGTTCCAGTAGCTTATTTCTACTGTGATGATGACCTTTTGGCTGAGCTGCTTTGTGCTATTGCCAAACAATCACGAGAAGAACAGAAAAAGTTGTTGGAGCTTCTTTCTGGTGGAAACAATTTGCTATCTGGCGATAGCAGCTCTGATTAATTGCTGACTCATCTCTTTGTCGATAGACTCAAACCCAACTTACCCTGCTGAACTTGCGCCTTGTTGGCGCTGCTTGTTTAGTCAGTAATCCTAATTTACCAGCTTAATTTTTGGCAAGTTCAGTGCTTATTGGTAATCAATAGTAACTGCTGTGCCTGTGCTTTACATGGAAACCCCAATGACCCAACGCGTTACCCTGCAACAGCTTGAATCCTTCTTATGGGAAACCGCCGATATTCTGCGCGGCAATATGGATGCCTCTGAATTTAAAGATTACATCTTTGGCATGCTGTTCTTAAAGCGTCTGTCCGATGCCTTCGATGAAGCGAAAGAAGGCGTAGTGGCCTATTACGTCAGCAAGGGTAAAACCCCAGCTCAGGCGCAAGAGCTGGCGGATGATGAAGATGAGTACGATAAAACCTTCTACATTCCACCGGTTGCCCGCTGGGATGCCATTAAAGACTTAAAGCACGACATAGGTGCCGAGCTGAACAAGGCCACAGAAGCGATTGAAGAGTACAACGCCTCGCTTGAGGGCGTGTTGGTATCTATCGACTTCAACATTAAGAACAAGCTGTCCGATAAGAAGCTGCGTGACTTACTGAGCCACTTTAGCCGCTACCGTTTGCGTAACAGTGACTTTGAACGCCCCGACTTGCTGGGCACGGCGTATGAGTATCTGATCAAGATGTTTGCTGACAGTGCCGGTAAGAAGGGCGGTGAGTTCTACATAATGTCATCTTCATTTTTATCTAGCGAATGCCACCTACAAAAAGCTGCGTGAACTGTTACCCCATAATTAAGCTGGTAGACTCTTTTTGATCACTAAGCGCCAATCTTTATAGGATGAGTTTACTGCTGTTGACTTCTCCACCATCTGCTCAACTAAGACATCCCGTCAAATTACAAGTTTGTTACTCATTCAAATACATCTCCGCCATATCATCTAGTTTGACTTTTACTTGTTTCCAGTTGGGCATTACTTGCGTTAGTAAGCGCCAAAAGCGTTCACTGTGGTTATGTTCGGCAATATGGCAAAGCTCGTGAAGTATCACGTAATCAATACACTCTTTAGGCGCTTTGACGAGGTGGGGGTTGAGCATCAGGTTGCCTTTGGCTGAGCAGCTTCCCCATTGCTTTTTCATTGCCATCACGCGAAAAGAAGGGATGCCAGTTACCCACGTTGTTTTAGGTAGCAGTTCGGCAAGGCGCTCGTGAAAAATGGCTTTGGCTTTGTGTTGATACCATTTGTCGATTAATGGCTTAACTCTTGCCACTCGATCATCAATATCTTTGCTGATTTCATGCTTTAGCGTGACGTTTAATTTGCCACGACTTAGCTTTATATTGGGCACTTGTTTAGCATCAATGATAACTTTTAACACATAGCGTTTACCCAAATAAAATTGGGTTTCGCCACTCACATAACTCTTGGGTAATACCGTGTCTTTTTGCTTAGCAAACTCATCAATGCTTTGACAAATCCACCTTGCACGCTTTTGCATGGCTTCTTGAATAGCATCTTCGCTAGCATCATGAGGTACAGTCGCAACGACACGCTGATCAGGATGAACTTTGATCACTACCTTGCGAGCTTGCTTTTTAGCTGTATCAGCAGGCTGAAATTTACGGATCACATCATAATGAATGGTGTCGTTACCATAAGTAAAAACACCGCTTTCATTGGTTGTTGTCCTGCTTTCTTTTGTGTTAATGGCTGCTGCAATAGATAGCTTAGTCACTCGCATCAACCCCTAGCTAATCCTAAGCGAGTGATCTTAAGCACGGCTTCAATCAGTTTCTGTGCGTTATCAAGGCCAATTTCTGTAAACAACATAGGTAATAATTTCATATGGATGGCGTTCTCAATTTCCGTAGGGTTAATGGAATACTCAGCAACCGCAGTATTCACCGCATCATCAATACTAAATGCCAGCGTTACCAGTTTGTCATTATCCAATGCTTTATCTGCCAAGGTCTCTGCATCGAATAAGTGCTTGAATAAGCCAAAGTAGGCTTGGGCATATTTATTTAACTTGCCTGACTCATCTACAAAATCATTGGGCACATCAGCCACCTTGCGATCTTTTACCTCTTGTTCAAAGTCAGCAAAGAGAATGTATTGTTTAACAGGCGCATCAAACATGGCTTTGGCATCTTCAATGGCCTTTTTAAGCAGGTTAGAGAAATATTCTTGAGCATAAGGATCATCTGCTAGATCCTGCTCAATCATCTTAGTAATACGGCCTGTGATCTTATCTGTTTGGTTACGAGCTTCATCATCATTCATGTCCTGTGGCTTAACGTCTTTGCCTAAGTTACCCACTAAATAAGCACCACCCGGCTCTATTACTTCAATACCTGCGATATGTTTGTCGAGTAATCCTCTTATTTCTTCAGCGTATTCATCGTAATTGATGGTCTCGCCTGCATCTTCTCGTACTTGTTTACGAAAATAGACAAAAGATTTTAAGTCACGTTTGTATAAGTCACGTTTATTATCGAATGACTTATCTTCGAAGTAGGTGGCTGATTGCAGCGCTACTTTCATACAGTTGGAAAATGCTGTGAGCGCAGAGTAAAAGTCATCACGCTTTTTTAGGTTGGTATCTGTCAGTCTTCCATCAACTTCTTGCACTTTTGGCGCTAACGCTTGACGCAATGCAGGGCCGTCTTGTTTATTTTTAACCCCTTCAAATATCGCCCATAAGTCGCTGTGTAAACCCGGAAGCTTTTTGTACTCCGTATCCATGCGGTTGTACAAACCTTTAAGATCATCAATATCAAAACCGCTTTGTGTACGCTCAGCTAGGTTCTGGTACTTCTCAATGGTGGTATCCAGCTCTTTTAGAATGCCTCGATAATCAATCAAGTAACCAAACTGCTTTTTACTGTGCAAACGGTTAACACGGGCAATGGCTTGGATCAGGTTGTGATCTTTCAGTGGCTTGTCGATATACAACACTGTGTTCTTTGGCTCATCAAAGCCTGTTAAGAGCTTATCAACCACGATCATGATGTCAGGGCCATCGTCTCTGCCAAACTCTTCAATAATGGCTTTGGTGTAGGCTTTTTCGTCCATCTTGTTTACGTTAGCCTTCCACCAATTTTGCACAATATCTTTGCTTTCTTGGTCTACTGCCTCGTGCCCCTCACGGGTATCAGGAGCCGACATAGCAACAACTGATGTTACCGTACCAATTTTATCTAACGCCTTCTTGTATCGAATTGCAGAGGCTTTAGAGTCACAGGCCAGTTGGCCTTTTAATCCTTGCTGTTTAAAATTTTGGAAATGGTCGGCAATATCGTAAGCGATTAAATCAATACGGCCTTCGGTTTGGTATATCTGACCTTTTTGTGAAAACTTCCTTTTTAGGTCCATTTTTTGTTTGTCACTAAGCTTACTGGTGCTGCGTTCAAACCATGCGTCAATCGCTTTATCGTTAACGTTTAACTCAGGAATTCGCTCTTCATACAGCAGTGGTGTAACGGTTTTATCTTCAACCGCTTGCTGCATGGTGTAAGAGTGAATGATCTTACCGAATTTGTTTTCGGTCTTATCATCTTTTAATAAAGGGGTGCCCGTAAAAGCGATATAGGCCGCTTTAGGAAGCGTTTGCTGCATACGGATATTATTTTCACCGTTCTGGCTACGATGGCCTTCATCAACTAACACGATGATATTCGGGCTGTCGTTGTAGCAGTCTTTGTGTTTTATGGCAGAGCCAAACTTATTAATAATCGAGAAAATAACGCGCTCGTTACCTTTACCAATTTGCTCTGCTAAACGCTTACCTGTGGTTGCCATTGCATCTTTTTTATCTCGGTCGGTAAGTACACCACCAGAGGCAAAAGTACGGCTTAATTGGTCTTCTAAATCCACGCGGTCAGTCACAATAATGACACGGCACTGTGCCAGTTCTTCAAGCCAAATAAGCGCTTTGGATAAAAACACCATAGTAAATGACTTACCACTACCAGTGGTGTGCCAAATAACACCGCCTTCACGAGCGCCAGAATCATCAAGGGTATTAATACGTTCAATAAGCGCTTTAATGCCGAACACTTGCTGATAACGGGCAACAATTTTGCCTACTTTTTTATCAAATAAGGTGAACAAGCGAGTCATATCTAGCAAGCGCTCTGGGCTCAATAAGCTCACGATGAGCTTGTCTTGGTCGGTAACGGTTAAGTCACCCGCAGCAATGAGCGATTGATAATCATCTTTAGCCTTGGCTGAGCGATGATTAAATAGTACATTGAGCTGTTCATCAGTAAGCTTACGATTTTTTAAACGTACAAATTCCGCTTCAGGTATTTTTTCCTCGACCCATTTCGCCCAAAACTTTTCAGGGGTGCCACATGTGGCGTATAGCCCTTCATGCCCATTTACAGCCAAAATAAGTTGACTGTATGCATATAAGTGGGGAATTTCAGCCTGGCCTTGATTGCGAATATGCTGTGATATTGCATCGCTGTTGGTCGATTTACCTTCTTTATTGGAATCCGGGCGTTTCGCCTCAATCACGACTAAAGGTAAACCATTTACAAAACAGACAATATCAGGGATTCGATTGCCAGTGCCTTCCGCATTTTGTACCACCAATTCTTCGGTATAATGGAACTGGTTATTATCTATGTTGTGCCAATCAATCAGTTTAATGGTGGGAGAAGCTTTTTTACCATCAATAAACTCGGTAATGCTCACGCCATAGATAAGGGCGTTATATAATTTCTCATTAGCCGCTTTTAGCCCAAGGTTCATGGCTGGATTAAGCTCATGCATTACCTTATCAATGGCGGCTTGGGATAGCCTATGTTGCTTACCTGCAAACGAGAAGGTTTGTTTGGCTAGAAAAGCTCGCATCACAGGTAGCAGCACCACCTGATGAGTGCTTTTCTTTTCCGCTACCAGGCTACTGCCACGCAAGGCTTCGCATTCGCTCGGTGGAATAAAGGTGTAACCTAAACTAGTCAACAAGGTTAATGCTGGTAACTTAGCGCTGAATTCTTCTTGAAATTTTAGTGTTGCCATTATGCCTAACTCTTCCTTTTGCTGGCTAATCCATATTAACTGTGTGCTCTGTCGCTGACTCAAGGGTACGACCTTGGTAGTCGTGTAATGTAACCCCTTGATCCGTTTTCCAATCTACCCAGCCATTAGAGCTGGCGAGCAATAAAAACATCGAGGCACCACTAGGCGTTTGGAACAAATAATCGCGTTGAAACACAAAACGCTCACCTTGTTGTGCAGTCACGCCTTTGGCTAAGAGCTGATCGCGTTTATCGTAAGATCGTTGTTCGGTTTTGCGTTTGGTGAACATAGGTGCCGATGAGCCTTTTAACACCACCATGCCTTCGCTGGTATAAATGCCTTTGGCATTCACCCCTGTACGGCTACAACTAAATACTTGTTCGGTTTTAGTTGTGGAAGGCTCGGTCAGCGGCTCAAAAATCGGGTAGCCAAGGGTGGCTAACAGCAGACTGCCAATCTCATGAATTTCATCACAATCGGCTTTTAGCGGAATAGGCGTATGCGGCTTTTGCCCACCATTACCATTAAGCAAATCGAAACGTTGGCAGTTTTTCGCTTTTTCAATCGAAAGGGATTCCAAATACAGCACATGGGTTTGCGTTAAGTTGTTGGTGAGCGATACTAAGACCAGCGCACGCTCCCAGTCTTTTTTCTCATCTTTGTGGTGCTGCATGAGGCGGCAACCCACATCGCCCGACTGCCCAATATACAGCTCATCTTTACTGTCGCCCGAAACCAAAAAGTACAAACCCACTTGCTTGGCTTCGGGCAGTTTTATAAATTCAGCTATGTCACTGCGAGGTACTTCAATCAGGCGAATAATCGACGTAGTTTGCTCGGCAATGCGAATTCCCGCAGGGTCGCCCGTAGGTAAAAATATCTGAATAGTGCGAGGTCGCTTTTGCGTGATCATGCAACATCCTTTTCATCTACTTTCACCCTACGCTTGCCCGTTAACAACTGCTGCATTAGCGCTTTTTTCTCTTGTTTTAAATCAGCGAGTTGTTGTTCTAACAGCTCGATTTCTTTGTTTGCAATGGTTAAAACAGATGCTATTTTTTGTTGCTCTGCCAATCTAGGAATCTTAAGTCTGACTTTTTTTAATGCATTGAAAGATAGAACTTTCTGAGAGGTTCCGGTGGTTTTCAACCCAGTTGTCCAAATAACACTATCTAAGCGGCCATTTTATTCCGCTCAACCTC
>NZ_JBHTJS010000050.1:0-37739 GCF_042676125.1 Oceanisphaera ostreae | reverse complement strand
CAACGCATATGCACAGCAACTTAATGCTGCTTAAACTGGTGTCTACTTTAGTCGGGCCATTCCACCTTGATTGCTTACCGCTTACCGCTTACCGCTTACCGCTTACGCTGCCCGAAGGGCTTGTATTTAGACGGCTGCTTTGTGGCTGCGCTGCGGTATAGTGTCAGTATTAACATAATCAATAGCCTAGTACAGAGGAAGATATGGACATCGGGATCCCACGAGAAATAAAAAATCACGAATATCGAGTTGGTATGACCCCTGGAGGGGTAAAAGAGCTGGTGCGCGATGGTCATCACGTCATGGTGCAAAAGGGAGCCGGTAATGGCATTGGTTTGCTGGATGAAGATTATGCGGCGGCCGGTGCTGAATTGGTCGATGATGCTCGTGATATTTTTGCTCGCGCCCAGATGATTATTAAAGTCAAAGAGCCCCAGCCAGCAGAATATCAGCAGCTAACACCGGGGCAAGTGCTGTTCACTTATCTGCACTTAGCCCCAGACTTTGCGCAAACCCAAGGCTTGTTGGCGTCAGGCTGCACGGCCATTGCCTATGAGACAGTGACGGATGAACAGGGCGGCCTTCCTTTGCTCGCACCCATGAGTGAAGTAGCGGGGCGCATGGCGATTCAAGCCGGCGCCCATTGCCTAGAAAAAGCCCAAGGCGGGCGCGGTGTGTTACTGGGCGGAGTGCCCGGAGTCTCTCCTGCCCGAGTGCTGATCCTTGGTGGCGGTGTAGTGGGTATTAATGCTGCGCGCATGGCCATGGGCTTGGGTGCAGATGTGACCTTGGTTGATTCATCATTAGCCCGCTTAAAAGAGCTGGACGCAATGTATGGCCCTGGGCTAAAAACGCTGTACTCAACTGTTGCGAATATTGAAACGGAATTAGCGCGTAGCGAATTAGTGATTGGGGCAGTATTGATCCCTGGTGCGGCAGCACCTAAGTTGGTGACGCGAGAAATGCTACAGCTGATGCCCAAAGGATCGGTACTGGTTGATGTAGCCATCGATCAAGGTGGTTGTTTTGAAACCAGTCATATTACCACTCACCAAGACCCCACGTTTGAGGTAGATGGCATAGTGCATTACTGTGTGGCAAATATGCCTGGAGCCGTGGCCTACACCTCTACGTTTGCGCTTACTAATGCGACCTTGCCGTTTATTAAGGCGGTGGCAAACTTGGGTTGGCAGCAAGCAATGCAACAAGATGCTCACTTGGCACAAGGGCTGAATGTGCATCAGGGGCAAGTAATTTGCCCTGCCGTAGCCAAGGCGCATAACTTGCCGCACACGCCATTGGAGCAAGTGCTTTGCCGCTAATGTTGAATGCTTAATTTTTAATGTTGAATGAATAACAAAAAAAGCACCAAACCTAAAAGTTTGGTGCTTTTTCTTTAGCTAGGTACTGCATTTTAGCTGTATTCCTGATACCGGGTCGAACTCGGCATGACGAAGATTCAGGATCTCTAACATCAGCTGTACGCTTTACGTTAAACGCTATACGAAAAAACAAAATAGGTTTCATCTTTAACGTACAGCTTATGGCTTAAAGCGCGCAGCTCCCCGAAGGGGCAGAGATACCGAGGCAGGCCCGGTAAGACGGCTGAAAACATAAGACCGACAAAAGACGGTGTTTTAGCTTTAACTCGGCGCTTGGTGCTGGGCGCCGTCATTTATCTTTTTTGTCTTCGTTTTCATCTGGGTGATAGCTGTCGCGAGGCGCGGGAGGTACACCCCAGTTTTCTTCTTTTGCCTTATCTTTTCTTTCTTGTTGATCCCAGTCTTTCAACTGCATTTTATCGCGGTTTCTTTTTACTGATTTTTCAACCCGTTTGGTATCTTTGAGTGCACTAACAAATAGCCCAACAATGAATAACAGTGGCAGAGCAATCCAGAGCCAAGTGCTCATGATTTAATCCTCATTAGAGTGGCTAATAAAACGAACAAAAATGTTGTCCAGTTGCTTAAGAATATGCGTTTTCCCGGCAATTTGCTGCATTTTTAGTGTGTCGGCGATTAATGGTAACGTGAGCTGACTGGCGCAATCGGCGGACAGCGGACGATAGCTTAGATGCCACGGTTCAATTGCAACGCCGCTATGAATAGCAACACCACTACTTTGCTGAGCAAATGGCAAGAAAAAGCCAAATCGTTCCATGTTTGCTGTCAGCCACAGGCTTAGGGGATAAAAATAACCACCGTCCTCATATTCCCAAGGCTCGAGTTTGAGCTTGGTGCCTTCGGGTAACAAGCTGGGATCATAAACATCAACGTCTGTGCCCCAATGATGGCGGCTAGTGCCCGGCAGCGCGCTCCAATGCAAGATGGCGTTGATACGTTCAGGCTCACTGAGCGCCTGCGCATCCAGTGGCTGGCTGTTGGCATCTAGCAATGGACGTGATCCTTCGAATTTACCATTCCAAATAGCCAGCTGGCGATCAAAACTGCGAAAGCTAGAGGCCGGCATTAGTTGAAATCCGGCCTCGGCAGCACTGGCTTGCATGGCCATAAAGGCGTCTCTGGCCTCGGCTTGTAGGCGGTGACCCGGTTCGTTTAATGCCACCAAGTGGCTGTCGTTTAAGCCCAGTAAGCAAAGCGGGTTCATTAAAAGATCCTTAACTTAAGTTAATGCGCTATACGCCTTACGCTTAAAAACATTAAACCGCATCAGAAGAAAGGCATTTGCCTTTTACTTATAGCGTATGGCGTTAGGCGTACCGCTTTTTTTACTTACCAAATATGTCTGCATATTGAGTGTCTTTAAAGCCCACATGCAGCTCGCTGTTGTTATCTAACAGCGGGCGCTTAATTAGTGTAGGGTTTGCTTCTAACAATGCACTGGCAGTGGCTGGGCCTAAGTTGGCTTTGTCGGCGTCAGATAGCGCACGATAAGTTGTACTGCGCTTGTTAACTAGCTGCTCCCAACCGAGAGTGTCGAGCCAATGTTGTAAATTGTGTGCACTTAGCCCGTCGGCTCGGTGATCAATAAACTGATAATCGATGTTGTGCAGCTCTAGCCACTTGCGCGCTTTTTTAATGGTGTCGCAGTTTTTAATACCGTAAAGCTTGATGGTCAAAGTAAGTTCCCGTAGGTGCTGCAGCGTCATATAACGTAAGTGAATGCCATGTAAACGAATATAACGTGACTGAATACAATAGGCCGAATTTTGTCACTTAAGCTCAGCGTCTGCAACTCACTGAAGATAATCAACAAAACAGCAACCAGACCAATAATTTTTAGTGAACGGCATTATACACTGGCGCCACTGGCGTGCTTTGGTTACTGTGGGTGCTTTTTGTCGCATCCTAACTATTTAAAAGGGGAATGAGTTGGACTTAAAAGAATACTGGAGTGATCGGTCACACTCTCGGGATTTCAAGCTCATCCGCATTGGTTTTGTCGCCGTTCGTTTTCGTTGGTTAGTTAGCCTGCTGATCATCGGCATTGCGGGCTGGATTGCCGTGGATTGGTGGGTGTTAGACTCGGCTCATTTTAAGTTGTTGTGGAAGGTGCGCCTGATGACCGGCGTCATGCTCACGCCGTTATTGCCCCTCAGCTATCTGTGTAAGCTTAATCGGCGCTGGATGGTGTTGTCGCTGTTTGCGCTGCTGACAGTGTTACTGCTTTTCAATTTGGTGAGCCTGTGGAGTTTTCGCGATGTGGCCACCATGCCAACCGGGTATGTAGCATTTCCCTATTTTTTGCTGGCGCTATTGGCCGTGTTGCCGCTGCCGATCCGTTCTGGACTACGGGTTGCCATTACCATTATTGCCGCCGTACTAGCTACCGATTATTGGTTAGACTCGCATACCTTAAGTAATGGCAAACTGATTGAGCGGGTGTGGTTGTTGCTGTGCTTTAGCTTGGCCATGCTGTGGGTGCAAACCGGCCAGCTGCGCATGCTGATGGACTTATATCGGGAGTCGACCCGAGACCCGCTTACCCGCTTGATGAATCGTCGTTTGTTTATGAAACAATTTGCGATGGTGCGTCATAGCAGTAGCGAGAGCCAACCCTATACCCTGATATTGTTCGATATGGATAAGTTTAAGCACATTAACGATGCCCATGGCCATCTGATGGGCGATGAAGTGCTGGTCAGTGTGGCAACCACCTTGGTGGATATTTTTGGGCCCGATGCCATAGTGGCTCGTTACGGTGGCGAAGAATTTGCAGTGCTGCTGCCCAATACCCCGCTTGAACGAGGTGTACTCCAAGCCGAGACTTTACGGTTAGCCGTAGAATCACAGCCCATAGATAACCCGCTAGATGAAAGTGAAGTGATGGTGACGATTAGTGCCGGTGCCGTGAAGGGGCATAATAACAGTAATGCAGCCGAACTCTTACAGTGGGCCGATGACGCTTTATATAAAGCGAAAAGCCAAGGTCGCAACTGTGTGGTAGCACATGAATAGCGTAACCAACAGATAAGGGCTCAGTAGGTGGTGGTTTGATTAGAGGGCTTGGCTTATACTGGCCGCGAGCCCCTAATTATTCGAATCCTCATTCCCCTGCGGGATTATAACTTAAGCGAGATGTCTTATGCCCAAAGAGCATCATGAAAAACGTGCCCTCTACGTACCCTTTGCTGGACCAGCCCTGCTTGAAACGCCATTGCTCAATAAAGGCGGCGCTTTTTCTAAGGAGGAGCGTATTGCGTTCAACCTAGATGGTTTGGTACCACATAATATTGAAACAATTGACGAGCAGGTATCGCGGGCATACCAGCAATATACTTCTTTTCAGAACGATCTCGATAAGCACATTTATTTGCGCAACATTCAGGATACCAACGAAACGCTGTTTTATCGTTTGGTACACAATCACCTGAGCACCATGATGCCGATTATTTACACCCCGACTGTCGGTAAGGCGTGCGAAGAGTTCTCTAATATTTACCGTCGTGCCCGTGGTTTGTTTATTTCTTACCCGGATCGTGATCGTATCGACGACATTCTGCAAAACGCGACCAAGCGTAACGTTAAAGTCATTGTAGTAACCGATGGCGAACGCATCTTGGGCTTGGGTGACCAAGGTATTGGCGGCATGGGCATTCCTATCGGTAAGCTGTCTTTATACACCGCCTGTGGCGGTATTTCACCGGCTTATACTTTACCTGTGGTACTGGATGCAGGTACCAATAATCCGCAGTTGCTAAAAGATCCCATGTACATGGGCTGGCGCAACCCACGAGTGACGGGTGAAGAATACGAAGAGTTTGTTGATGCCTTTATTGAGGCGGTGAAGCGTCGCTGGCCAAATGTGCTGTTGCAATTTGAAGATTTCGCACAGAAAAACGCCATGCCAGTACTTAATCGCTATAAAGACGAGCTGTGCTGCTTTAACGATGACATTCAAGGTACTGCCGCGGTAACCTTAGGCTCGTTAATTGCCGCGTGTCAGGCCAGTGGTAGCAAGATTTCCGAGAAGAAAGTGGCTTTCTTGGGATCAGGTTCTGCCGGTTGCGGTATTGCCGAGCAAATTGTTGCGCAAATGAAAGCCGAAGGCTTAAGCGATGAAAAAGCCCGCCAGCGAGTATTCATGGTCGACCGCTTTGGTTTGATCACCGATAACATGCCTAACTTGGTCGACTTCCAACGCCCACTGGCTCAGTCACTCGAGCACATTAGCGACTGGCAGATAGAAGGCGATAATATTTCATTGTTAGAAGTGATGAAAAACGGTAAGCCCGACGTTCTAATAGGTGTGTCTGGTCAGCCAGGTCTGTTCACGAAAGAAGTGATCCAGACCATGCACTCTCACTGCGAACGTCCGATTGTCTTCCCACTGTCTAACCCCACTTCACGGGTAGAAGCCACGCCAGAAGACATTATCAACTGGACCGATGGCAAAGCATTGGTTGCCACTGGCAGCCCATTTGCCCCGGTAGAGCACAAAGGCAAGCTGTATGAAATCGTGCAGTGCAACAACTCTTACATCTTCCCAGGCATTGGTTTAGGTGTGTTAGCGTGTGGTGCTAAGCGTGTAACAGACGCCATGTTGATGTCGGCCAGCCGTGCATTGGCCGCGTGTTCTCCTATGGTTGATAACCCAGATGGTGCTTTGTTGCCGCCGCTGGAAGAAATCCAGAGTGTG
Organism: Oceanisphaera ostreae; assembly: GCF_042676125.1. Lineage (NCBI taxonomy): Bacteria > Pseudomonadati > Pseudomonadota > Gammaproteobacteria > Aeromonadales > Aeromonadaceae > Oceanisphaera > Oceanisphaera ostreae. The sequence goes on along the minus strand of NZ_JBHTJS010000050.1, from coordinate 31,640 downwards.
AGCCGTCAAATTGCTAAAATGGTCGCTAAAACCGCCCAGCTGCAAGGTCAGGCGCTGCAAATTTCTGATGCGGCACTGGATGCGGCTATTGAAGCCAACTTCTGGAAGCCAGAATATCGCAAGTACCGCCGCGTATCGTTCTAAGTACGGCGTTATCTGAGAGTAGGGCATGCCTTGGCATGCCCTTTTTTTTAGCCGTGCGGAGCACCAAGCGCCCGGCGCCCAGCTAAACAAAATGCGGTGTTTATTTTTACGCCGTCTTCCTAGCGCAGATCAGGGGCTCGGGTTTGGGCCCTAGGGCTAAAAGCGAGATATTGGGCCAAGCTCGGCAAGACAGTAAAAAGCGATGGCTATTTTTTAGCTTGGTGCTGGGCGCTCGGCGCTATATTGTTTGTAATAAAATTAACTTTATGACGGTTTTTTGTTGAAAAATACAAATTCAGCCTCATATAGCTTAACCTGAGCCACAGTGATGCTCGACGCTGCAAGCATGCCTCGTTATAATGCGGCGTCTAATTTGCCAAGAAGACACTTGGTTGTGAAAACTCCATGTTTTCATCAAGATTGTCTTTATCAAGATTCAAGGAAGCAGCCCAGGCTGTTTTATATCAATCATAGGGTCAGCACTACGGTGCTGAAGAACATTGAGGTAGAAGAATGCAAGTTTCAGTAGAAACGACTCAAGGCCTGGAGCGCCGCCTGACCATTACCGTGCCTGCCGAGCAGGTAGACGGCGAAGTTAATGGCCGCCTGCGTCAGCTAGCTAAAACCCGTCGTATCGACGGTTTCCGCCCAGGTAAAGCGCCGCTGACTGTAATCAAGAAAATGTTTGGTGCATCAGTTGAAGAAGATGTAGCGGGCGATCTAATGCAGCGCAACTTCTTTGAAGCCGTAATCAGCGAAAAGCTGAACCCAGCTGGTATGCCAACTCTGGCTCCTGCTGCATTAAAAGCGGGCGAAGACTTTACCTTTATCGCCACGTTTGAAGTGTACCCAGAAGTTGAAGTTAAAGGTCTGGATGCAGTTAGCATCGAGAAGCCACAGGCCCAAGTACAAGACGAAGACTTGGACAAGATGATCGAAACCCTGCGCAAGCAACATGCAGACTGGGTTGTCGTTGAGCGCGAAGCTACTACCGACGACCGCGTCACCATGAACTTCGTCGGCTCAGTAGACGGCGCCGAGTTTGAAGGCGGTGCTGCCGAAGACTTCGTACTGGTATTGGGCTCTGGCCGTATGATCCCAGGCTTCGAAGAAGGCCTAATGGGCAAGAAAGTGGGTGATGACTTTACTCTAGAAGTGAACTTCCCTGAGGAATATCACGCCGAAAACCTCAAAGGCAAACCAGCCCAGTTCGCTGTTTCTGTCACTAAGGTTGAAGCTCAGGAATTGCCTGAACTGACTGAAGAGTTCGTGAAGCGTTTTGGCATTGCTGATGGCGCCATCGACGGCCTGAAAGCAGAAGTGCGTAAAAACATGGATCGCGAATTGGCTCAAGCCTTAAAAGCGGCAGTAAAAGAGCAAGTGATTGACGGTTTGCTAGAGCAAAACCCCGTTGATGTGCCAAAGTCGCTGGTCGACAACGAAATTGAAACACTGCGCAAGCAAGCGCTGCAGCGTTTTGGTGGTGCTGATCAAGCAAATGTACCGCAGCTACCAGCTGAGTTGTTTCAAGAGCAAGCCGAGCGTCGTGTACGTGTAGGTCTGTTGTTGGGCGAAGTGATCAAGAAAAACGAAATCAAAGCCGATGATGCCAAAGTGCAAGAAATTATTGCTGGCATGTCTTCAGCCTACGAAGATCCGTCTGAAGTAGTGGCTTATTACAACGAGAATCCAGAGATGCTGGAAAACGTGCGTAACTTAGCCATCGAAGATCAGGCGATTGAGTTTGTACTGAGCCAAGCGAAAGTAACCGACAAGCAGGTTACCTTTGACGAACTAATGAACAAGTCAGGTACTGGCGCATAATAACCAGTTGACTTAGGCGTTAAGCTCTTGCGTATAATGGCCCTAGTGTAAGTGCACTCGGGCCATTTTGTTTTAGGGACAATATCTTATGTCAAATATGCATGATTCGATGACGAACGGGCCCTTAGCTGCTCTAATCCCCATGGTGGTAGAGCAAACCGCTAAGGGTGAACGTTCTTATGATATCTATTCTCGCCTGCTAAAAGAGCGAGTGATTTTTCTGACCGGCCAAGTAGAAGATCACATGGCCAACCTGATTTGTGCTCAGTTGCTATTCTTGGAATCAGAAAATCCAGAAAAAGATATTTATTTGTATATCAACTCACCGGGTGGCTCAGTGACTGCAGGCATGTCGATTTACGACACCATGCAGTTTATTAAACCCAACGTGAGCACGGTGTGCATGGGGCAAGCCGCTTCTATGGGTGCCTTCTTGCTGGCCGGTGGTGAAAAGGGCAAGCGCTTTATACTGCCTAACAGCCGGGTGATGATTCACCAGCCACTGGGTGGCTTTCAGGGTCAGGCGTCTGATATACAAATTCACGCCAAAGAGATTCTCTTCATTAAAGAAAAGCTCAATCGCCTGTTGGCCGAACATACCGGTCAAGACTTGTCGATTATTGAACGCGATACCGACCGTGACAACTTTATGTCAGCCGAAGGAGCCAAAGATTATGGCTTGGTTGACGAAGTCCTATTCAAACGCGATTGAGCAAAGCGGAGTGGGGTGCGGTACACTCTTTTAATAGGGTGAGCGAGGCACTCCTCAGCCGGTACGCATACGAGGTGACTGAATGACAGACAAACGCAAGGGCGAAGGGGACGGCGGCAAGCTGCTGTACTGTTCTTTTTGTGGTAAAAGCCAACACGAAGTGCGCAAGCTCATTGCAGGCCCTTCCGTCTATATTTGTGACGAATGTGTCGAGCTATGCGAAGACATCATTCGGGAAGAAATTAAAGACATTTCGCCTAAGGCGGAGGGCGATGCGCTACCCACACCACACAAGATTCGTGCTAATTTAGATGACTATGTTATTGGTCAGGATCATGCGAAAAAAGTGCTGGCTGTGGCGGTGTACAACCACTACAAGCGGTTGCGCAATGCAGGATCCACAGACGGCGTTGAGTTAGGCAAGTCTAACATTTTGCTTATCGGGCCAACCGGTTGTGGTAAAACGTTGCTGGCAGAAACACTGGCTCGCTTACTGGATGTGCCTTTTACTATGGCGGATGCTACTACGCTAACCGAAGCCGGTTACGTGGGGGAAGACGTTGAAAACATCATCCAGAAGCTGCTGCAAAAATGTGACTACGATGTAGAAAAAGCCCAGCGTGGCATTGTTTACATTGATGAAATTGATAAGATTTCTCGCAAGTCCGACAATCCTTCCATTACCCGTGACGTGTCGGGTGAAGGGGTGCAACAAGCCTTATTGAAGCTGATTGAAGGCACGGTTGCTTCTATACCGCCCCAGGGCGGGCGCAAGCACCCACAGCAGGAGTTTTTACAGGTAGATACCTCGAAAATCCTCTTTATCTGCGGTGGTGCCTTTGCGGGCCTAAATAAGGTGATTGAGCAGCGCCTAGATAAAGGCACCGGCATTGGTTTTAGTGCCGATGTGAAGTCGAAAGACGACGGATCTTCGTTGAGTGCAGTCATTAATCAGGTAGAGCCAGAAGACTTGGTTAAATACGGTCTGATCCCCGAGTTTATCGGCCGTTTACCGGTAGTGGCTACTTTGACCGAGCTGGATGAAGATGCCTTGGTGCAGATTCTATCTGAGCCTAAGAATGCGCTAACTAAGCAGTATGGCGCCTTGTTTGCGTTAGAAGACGTTGAACTTGAGTTTCGTGACGACGCCCTGCGAGCCATTGCCCACAAGGCCATGGAACGTAAAACCGGAGCTCGTGGCTTGCGTTCTATCGTAGAGGCGGTGCTGTTAGACACCATGTACGATTTGCCTGCGCAAAGCGACGTAGCCAAGGTAGTGGTAGACGAAACCGTTATCAAAGGCGAGTCGGCTCCCTTACTGATTTATCAGAAAGGGGATAATCAGGCGGCATCGGGTGACTAAAGACCCGTTTCACGCATCACGGTTGCTAGTACCCACAGATACATTTTGTGAGCTGAAACACCAAAGTGCGTGATTTTTGACCGATAAAAGGGGCTTTATGCCCCTTTTTTTGTTTTTATGGGTTCAATGATTGAATCTTTAGATCCTGCCCCCATATACTTCCCAAGCGCTATTACATTGCATTCAAGCCGAGAGGACACTATGACCCTAGAGCGTTGTGAACGCACCGATACCCCCGTTCTGCCTCTCCGTGACGTGGTGGTATACCCTCATATGGTGATACCACTGTTTGTGGGACGGGAAAAGTCCATCCGCTGTTTAGAAGCAGCCATGGACCAAGACAAAAAAATATTACTGATCGCACAGAAAGAAGCGGCTACCGATGAACCGGGAGTTGACGATCTCTATGAGGTTGGTACGGTTGCTAACATACTGCAGCTGCTGAAACTACCCGATGGCACCGTTAAGGTGCTGGTTGAAGGTGGCCAGCGGGCGCGTATGGAAGACTTACGCGAACAAGACGGCTACTTTGTTGCCCAAGCTCAATACTTGGAAACAGAGGCGCTGGATGAGCGCGAGCAAGAAGTATTAGTTCGCTCGGCCATCACCCAATTTGAAAATTACATCAAGCTTAATAAGAAGATCCCGCCTGAAGTATTAACCTCGTTGTCGGCGATAGAAGATGCCGCGCGATTGGCTGATACTATGGCCGCTCACATGCCCCTGAAGCTGGAAGACAAGCAGAAGGTGTTGGAAGTGGTTCAGGTTGGCGAGCGTCTCGAGTATCTGATGGCCTTAATGGAGTCAGAAATTGATGTGCTGCAAGTTGAGCGTCGTATTCGTGCCCGCGTTAAAAAGCAAATGGAAAAAAGCCAGCGCGAGTACTACCTCAACGAGCAAATGAAAGCGATTCAAAAAGAATTGGGCGATATGGATGACGTGCCCGATGAATTTGAAGCGCTGCAGCAAAAGATTGAAGATGCAGGCATGCCCGAAGAAGCACGGACAAAAGTCGATGCTGAAATGGCCAAGCTGAAGATGATGTCCCCCATGTCGGCAGAAGCCACCGTAGTACGCGGTTATATCGACTGGATGGTGGCGGTGCCATGGAAGAAAAAATCCAAGGTGAAAAAAGATTTAGCCAAAGCCGAAGAGACGCTAGATGCGGATCACTACGGCCTAGAAAAGGTTAAAGAGCGCATTATTGAGTATCTGGCCGTACAAAGCCGGACCAATAAGCTTAAAGGACCCATCTTGTGCTTAGTGGGACCGCCGGGTGTGGGTAAAACCTCTCTGGGGCAGTCTATTGCCAAGGCCACTGGACGCAAGTATGTGCGCATGGCGTTGGGTGGAGTGCGCGACGAGGCCGAAATTCGTGGTCACCGTCGTACTTACATCGGTTCTTTACCGGGTAAGCTGATTCAAAAAATGGCCAAGGTCGGTGTTCGCAACCCGCTGTTCCTGCTCGATGAAATCGATAAGATGGCGTCGGACATGCGTGGCGACCCGGCATCTGCGTTATTAGAAGTGCTGGACCCAGAGCAAAACCACAGCTTTAACGATCACTATCTGGAAGTCGATTACGACTTATCAGATGTGATGTTTGTGGCCACCTCTAACACCATGCATATTCCGGGGCCGTTATTGGACCGCATGGAAGTAATCCGTCTTGCGGGTTACACCGAAGATGAAAAGCTCAACATTGCCAAAGACCATTTACTGTCTAAGCAAGTGGATCGCAATGGCCTGAAAAAAAGCGAAATTACCATTGAAGATTCGGCGATCGTCGGCATTATTCGCTATTACACCCGAGAAGCCGGTGTGCGTAGTTTGGAGCGAGAAATCTCTAAGCTGTGCCGCAAGGTGGTGAAGGAGATACTGCTTAATAAAGATATCAAGCAGGTCACTATTAACCAAGAAAACCTCAAAAACTACTTGGGTGTGCAGCGTTTTGACTATGGCAAGGCCGAAGAGCATAACCAGATAGGTCAGGTCACTGGCTTAGCATGGACCGAAGTGGGCGGCGAGTTGCTGACCATCGAAGTTGCTAACGTGCCGGGTAAAGGCAAGCTTGCTTATACCGGTTCGTTAGGCGATGTCATGAAAGAGTCGGTGCAGGCGGCGATGACAGTAGTGCGCTCTCGTGCCGATAAGTGGCGCATTAACAGCGACTTTCACGAGAAGCGTGATATTCATGTGCACGTACCCGAAGGGGCAACCCCCAAGGACGGCCCGAGTGCGGGTGTAGCCATGTGTACGGCGCTGGTGTCTAGCTTAACCGGTAACCCGGTGCGCGCCGATGTAGCCATGACCGGTGAAATCACCTTGCGTGGCGAAGTACTGCCCATTGGTGGTTTGAAAGAAAAACTACTGGCCGCCCGTCGTGGTGGTATCAAGCGCGTGCTGATCCCGAAAGAAAATGAACGTGATTTAGAAGATATTCCAGAAAATGTGAAGCAGGACCTGACTATTTATCCGGTACGTTGGATAGAAGAAGTTCTGGAATTGGCACTAGAACAGCCACCTGAAGGCTTTTCTGTAGGGTCTGAGTAAGCTTTTTCGCCATACTTAGGGTTTCTGACTTGTCAGCAGCCCTAAGTCGCAGTAGCCTTGGATAAAATTATTGGGCTATACCTGTGGCATGGATGACATCGCGCAGGTTAGTCAACTGGCACGGGGTTCGTTTTAGAGACCGGTCATTTATTTATTAATAACAATATCGAAGGGTTGCTGCACAACAGCAACCTATCAACGACAAGGGGAATGACTTTGAACAAATCTCAACTGATTGACAAGATTGCCGATGGCGCAGACATCACTAAAGCAGCAGCTGGCCGTGCCTTAGATGCCTTTGTTGAGTCAATTACCGAAACGCTGAAAGAAGGTGATACAGTGTCTTTGGTCGGTTTTGGTACTTTTTCTGTGCGCGAACGTGCTGCTCGTACCGGCCGTAACCCACAAACCGGTGCCGCTATTGAAATAGCTGCCGCTAAAACTCCTGGCTTTAAAGCAGGCAAAACGCTGAAAGACGCGGTTAACTAAAAAGTGGGCGCTGGGCAGTAAGCTCGTTAAGCCATGACTTTAAAAGGCGCATCACATTGGTGCGCTTTTTTTTCGATTATAACTACACACCCCTTTCGCGGGAGTAAAGGCAGATTATGTTTTTTGACAAACTAAGAGCGGGCGCCCAAGGCACCGTGTCTAAAGTCATCCTAGTATTAATTATTTTATCTTTTGCCCTCGCCGGTGTTGGCAGTTATGTCACTCAGCCTAAAGCCGAAGTTGCCGCCGTGGTTAATGGCGATGAAATTAGTGCTCAGGTGCTAGAGAATGCCTATCGCAACGAGCGCAGCCGGCTAGAGAATCAACTGGGCCCGCAATTCAGTGAACTATTGGGCGACCCGCTATACGTAGAGCAACTTCGCCGCTCGGTACTCGAGCAGCTAATAGAGCAGCGTCTAATTGATCAAAAAGTTGCTGAGCTAAATTTGTACGCCAGTGATGAGCAGGTGCGCAACGCGATTCGCAACTTGCCAGAGTTTCAGCAAGATAATCAGTTTAACAATGATCGCTATCAACAGCTGTTATCACGCAGTGGCATTAGTGCCGAGCAATTGCGCGATAACATGCGCCAAGACTTAAGCCGCCAGATGTTACTGAATGCGGTAATTGGCTCAGGCTTTACCCTAGAGTCTGAAGCAGGCCTGCTTGACCGCTTAAGCCGCCAGCAGCGCGACGGCGAATTAGTACGTCTGCCGTTAGCTGATTTTAATAATAACGTTACCCTAAGCGATGATGAGGCTCAGGCCTACTATCAGCAGCACGCAGAGCAGTTTAAACGCCCAGAGCAAGTCAAAATCAACTACCTGCTATTGGATGCGAGCAACTTAGCTGCTACTGAAGTAGACGAAGCGACCATTGAAGCGGAATATCAGGCTAACCTGTCGGCTTACAGTCAGCCAGAGCAGCGCCAAGTGGCGCACATTATGCTGAACAAAAGCGATGACGCGGCGGCAGAGCTGCAAACTATTCGTGACCGTTTGACTGCGGGCGAGTCGTTTAGCGAATTGGCACAGGCCGAATCAGATGATGTATTTTCGGGAGCTAACGGCGGCGAGCTAGATTGGATGGAGCAGGGCACCTTGGATCCTGCATTTGATGAAGCAGCCTTTGCGTTGCGTGAAAAAGGCGAGGTATCTGCGGTAGTCGAAAGTGAATTTGGTTTTCACCTCATCACCTTGTTAGATACGCGCGAGGCAAAAGTAAAGCCATTGGCGGAAGTACGTGACGCCATTGCCAGTCATTTAGCACAAGAGCAAGCCGCTAACGCGTTTTATGAACAAGAGCAGCGGTTAGCCGAATTGGCATTTGAGTTTCCAGACTCACTGGATATGGCCGCTAATGAGCTGAATCTACCTATAGTGTCCACTGAGTACTTCTCGGCGCAAGATGCCCCCGAGGCTATTAATGACACCCGAGTGCTAACCCCTGCATTTTCAGAAGATCTGCGCAACCAAGCCATGAACTCAGAAGTGATTGAGTTGGGTGATAACAAGGCGTTGGTTATTCATGTGGTTGAGTACAGAGCCGCTGCGGTACGCGAGTTTGCTGAAGTGAGTGAGTTAGTGCGCGAACAGGCGTTAACGGTAAAAGCACGTGAGCAAGCCACTCAAGCCGCTGGTGAATTACAGCAAGCGTGGGCCGCAGGCGAACAGAACGCGTGGTTGGATCAACACGGGTTGGCCATTACTGAGCTTAAGGGTGTGACACGCGACAGTGCACAGAACCCGGCTGTGATCAGCGCCTTGTTCACCATGAAAGCCCCGCAGGGGCAGGCGACTAGCTTGCATACCTTGAGTTTGGCCGATGGTAGCCAAGCGGTGCTAAAGCTGAACGCGGTGCACACGCCTACAGAAACATCTGAGTCACTGCCCCAAATACAACAAAGCCAAACCGGCATTCAAGGTCAGCGTGATTACGAAAGTCTGCTCTCGGCACTTAAAGCGTCGGCCAGCATTAAATATCGTCAGTTAGCATCAGCCGATGAAAACTTCTGATATTGTTTAAATATATAAGGCGCTACGGCGCCTTTTTTAATGTCTGAGGTTCACTTTCATTACCAACCGCTAATTGGTTTACGCATAATTAAACGGCCCTCTCGGCGGCGTTTCCTTTTCGTTGGTATCTTCGTTATGATGCTACTCATAAGTAAGCAATATATAACTAGTCGGTTAACGCAGTCGGAGAGCATCTTTTGATTAACGTATTCCTGGTTGATGACCATGAGTTAGTGCGCACAGGGATCCGACGCATACTAGAAGACGTCAAGGGAATGAAAGTGCTGGGCGAAGCCAAAAGCGGTGAAGATGCCGTGCAGTGGTGTCGTGAGCAGCATCCTGATGTGGTGTTAATGGATATGAATATGCCGGGCATAGGTGGCTTGGAAGCTACGCGCAAAATATTGCGTTTTAATCCGGAAATTAAAATTATCGTTTTAACCATTAACACCGAAAACCCGTTTCCAACCAAAGTAATGCAGGCGGGGGCTTGCGGTTACCTAACCAAAGGCGCTGCGCCGGACGAAATGATTAATGCGATTCGTTTGGTACACAGCGGCCAGCGATATATTTCGCCTGACATTGCCCAGCGTATGGCATTGAGTCAGTTTTCTAATAACGAAAATCCCTTTAAGCAGTTATCGGAGCGAGAACTGCAAATTATGCTGATGATCACCAAAGGTCAACGCGTGACTGATATTTCTGAACAGCTCAGTCTGAGCCCTAAAACCGTGAATAGTTATCGCTATCGTTTATTCAGCAAGCTGGATATTAACGGTGACGTTGAACTGACTCACCTTGCCATTCGTTATGGCATGCTGGATGCAGAAAAAATATAACCGCGATGAGCGATACTTTTGATGCCTCCGCCTTTTTAAAGGTAGTTACCGAACAACCCGGCGTTTATCTGATGTTTGATGACGCTGGGGTGATCATTTATGTTGGTAAAGCCAAAAATCTAAAAAAGCGGTTATCCTCTTATTTTCGTGCCCAGGTTAATAGCGAGAAGACTCGCGCCTTGGTACGGCATATTCGAGATGTGCAGGTCACGGTCACCCATACCGAGACCGAAGCGCTGATCCTCGAACATAATCTGATCAAACAGCACCTACCTCGCTACAACGTATTGCTGCGTGATGACAAATCTTATCCCTATATAATTATCAGTGAGCATAGCCACCCGCGTATTGGCCTGCACCGAGGCGCGCGTAAGAAAAAGGGTGAATATTTCGGGCCTTATCCTAATGGGGTAGCGGTTCGCGAAAGTCTGCACCTAATGCAAAAGCTGTTTCCGGTACGCCAGTGCGAAGACAGCGTATATGCCAATCGCTCTCGCCCTTGCTTGCTCTATCAAATTAAACGTTGTGCCGGCCCTTGTGTGCCGGGCTTAGTGAGTGATGAAGAATATAATCATCAGTTACAATTAGCGCGACTGTTCTTGCAGGGTAAAAACCAGCAGGTGTTGCAGGACGTTGCTAACAGCATGGACGTAGCCAGCACCGAGCTGCGCTTTGAAGACGCCGCCAAATATCGTGACCAGCTGCACGCCCTGCGCCGAGTGCAAGAGCAACAGTTTGTGAGCGGTAATGTGCTGGACGACCTCGATGTCATCGGCCTTGCCTTGTCGCCCAGTCAGGCCTGTGTACAGGTGCTATTTATTCGCCAAGGCAAGGTGTTGGGCAGTCGCAGTTATTTCCCTAAAATGCCGCCAGACACCGACGCCGAAGAAATATTACAAAGTTTTGTGCTGCAATTTTATTTGTCGGGTATCGGTGGCCGAGAAGCTCCCGCCGAAATTTTGCTTGATCACACCTTGTCCGACGAGGAAGTGTTAAGCGAGACGCTGAGTCAGCATTATGGTCGCCGTATTAAACTGCGCAGCCGTACGCGCTCCGAACGAGCCCGCTTTATTAAGCTGGCGCGCACCAATGCAGAAACGGCGTTGGCCAGTCGCTTAGCGCACAAAAGCACACAACGACAACGCTTGCTACAGTTAGAAGAGGTACTAGCTTGCCCGGCCATTTCACGCATGGAATGCTTCGATATTTCCCATACCATGGGTGAAAAAACCGTGGCCTCTTGTGTGGTGTTTAATCAAGAAGGCCCACTAAAAAGTGAGTATCGACGATTTAACATCACCGGCATTACAGGGGGCGACGACTATGCCGCCATGGAGCAAGCCTTAAGCCGACGTTTTCATCAGGCCGATATCGACAAGTTGCCGGATATTTTATTTATTGATGGTGGCTTGGGCCAGCTAGCTAGGGCCGAAGAAGTGATTGCCCGCGAGTTGGCCGACAGCCCTCGCCAGCCGCTGCTTATTGGGGTGGCGAAAGGGGTAACGCGCAAGGTGGGCCTAGAAACCCTTGTTATGGGGGGCACTCATGAAGAACGCCACTTGCCGGCAGACTTACCAGCACTGCACCTTATTCAGCATATACGGGATGAATCGCACCGTTTTGCCATTACTGGGCACCGCGCGCAGCGAGGTAAGGCACGTACTACCAGTACCTTGGAAACAATTCCGGGTGTAGGCGCCAAACGGCGACAAGCTCTGTTAAAATATTTGGGCGGAATTCAGGAAGTAAAACGTGCCAGTATCGATGAACTGGCTAAAGTGCCAGGGATCAGTCAGGCATTAGCAGAAAAAATTCACGGTGCGTTGCATCACTAAGCGGCATCATGCACCATGGTGTTGCATCATCTAATGGTCCTAAAACAATGATAAATGTACCTAATTCCCTGACTTTATTTCGATTACTGCTGGTCCCCGTTTTTATTGTGCTGTTTTATGTGCAAATAGAAGGGGCTTATATGTGGGCCGCTGCGGTGTTTACCTTCGCGGCCGTCACCGACTGGCTCGATGGTTTTTTGGCGCGTAAGCTAAAGCAGAACACCCCCTTTGGTGCTTTTCTTGATCCGGTTGCCGATAAGGTGATGGTAGCGGCGGCGTTGATTATCATCGTTGAAGATTACAGCAGCCCGCTGGTGACCATTCCTGCGATGATCATGATCAGCCGAGAAATCATTATCTCGGCACTGCGTGAGTGGATGGCCGAAATTGGCCAGCGTTCTCAGGTGGCCGTTAGTTGGATAGGTAAGTGGAAAACCACCATTCAAATGGTGGCACTCATTGCTTTGATCTGGCAACACAACCTGTACATGATTTGGTCCGGTTATGTGTTGCTTTATATCGCCACCGGTTTAACCCTGTATTCAGCTTACGATTACTTAAAAGCCGCTTGGGGTGATTTAACCCGTTCGGCTTAGATACTGTTGTGAAGGGTGAAGGGTAAAAGTTAGACGGATAATACTTATCTACAAAAATGACTTTTATCTTTCATGCCTAACTGTTTACAGCTCATTCAACATCTTTAATCATTGAAAAGTCTAATTAATAGTCAAAAATAAGCATTAGCGGATAAAAATTGTTCGAACGAACTGAAAAGGTTAGATTAGAGTTGATCTCTTCGCGGCAATCATTACAATGCCTAGCAACTGAGAGAGACACAGCAAACGGCGCGTTAGCAAAGCGGTTATGCAGCGGATTGCAAATCCGTTTAGTCCGGTTCGACTCCGGAACGCGCCTCCAAGTCTTTATCTAGTTAGTCTGCCCGGATGGTGAAATCGGTAGACACAAGGGATTTAAAATCCCTCGCTCGCAAGGGCGTGCCGGTTCAATTCCGGCTCCGGGCACCAAATTAAACCCCTAAGCATCTGATGTTTAGGGGTTTTCCCGTTTCTAGCTCCAGCGGTACCCCCAATAATACCCCCATTTTTATTCGTCACTCCAAAGCGTACCTCCTCGCATAGCTTCCAAATCTCAACTCATAGTGCCTATAATGCGAAGCTTGATGGATTACATGGCATGCAGTGCAGTAACTGATATTTTATAATTTTAAAGGGAGTTTCATGTTTAAATTTTTAGCTTCGTGTATTTTATGTGCCTTTCTTGTAGGGTGCGCTTCGTACGGCGGCAAGATTGACGCAAACGCTGTGAGCCAAATAGAGAAAGGAAAAACAACAGAAGCACAAGTCTATGCTCTGCTTGGTAACCCTATGTCAGTTGGGATAAGTTCCGAGGGGAAAAAGTTTTTAATGTACATGTATACAGAGTCACAAGTTAAGGCATCAACCTTTATTCCTATCGTTGGAGCGTTTGTTGGTGGTGCTGATACAAACTCTCAAACCTTACAGGTATGGATAGATGAGCAGGGTTTGGTTTCAAGCTATGCGTATAACAATTCACAGACAGAATTAAAGACTGGTATTTTATAGCTAGCAGCACGATTTAGATATTTGACCAAGCCCTTTATAGAAAGGGCTTTTTTGTATTTGCGTTTCTTGGTAGGTACTTTGGTTTAGGTGTTTATTGAGGCTAGTAAAATCATAGGGTGGCGTGAATCCCCCTTTTTCCCCTAGAAAACCTTGGCTACCTGAGTTTCTGAACCAGTATCGACACGCTTTGCGGCCATACTCCATTTTGATCCCGATAAAATCATAGTTTTGGCGCTACGCTGCGCAAATTCTCTATAAAGTAATCTAAGCGTCCGGCACTTGGCTCCACGTCATCCATCCGCTCGGCCTCGTCTGGTCTAATACCTGCCAGCCTTAAACAGTCCTCATAAGCAAAGCCATGCTCTGTACTAAGCGTTTGCAGTGCAGCCAGTGCTGCCGCTTGGTTAGCCTGAGCTTTGGGTATAGCTGCAATAACTGAGGCCATCAGCTCGCGCTCATGCTTTGCCATTTCTTCGTTTTCTCTTTCTACATCAGCGACCAAAGCAGCACCACGAATGGCATGCTTAAAACTGTACTCGTTAGCTTTGGCCTGCCAGTACTCCAAGCCCAGCACTGTGCTGATTTTAAAAGCGTAGTCTCCCCAATCTAAAAAACTAGCATCAAGCTGGCGGTAGGTTTTACGCTCCACAGTGCTGGCGATCACGTCGAGTTCTTCGGCATCCATAATGCCAAGCGCCACCGCTGCTTTTTCTTTTGCTGTCAGGTGGTCATATAGGGCAATGCTCCGCTTTGTTAATCTGCTCATTGTCGTTTCTCGCTCATGTGCTTTTCTAATGTGTCTAGGCGCTTTTGCAGCTCGTCCACTTCGGTGATTTTAGATAGGTCAGCAATAGCGGCTAGTAACTGGCGGCCAGTAGACGGATCTAGTTCACCCTGAGCAATAGCCTTAAGAATGCTTTGCGCTTGCTCGGTGAGGGTGTCGCCTGATAGTTCAAAGGTGACGGGTTCAGCTACTGGCTTAACTGGTGAGACAATACGCTCAAGCGCCATCTTTAGGGCTGCTGGGTCTCCTGCCTTGGCATTCTCTAATAAGACTTTAATTAACTCGTCGCCGCTTTCCTCAATGGCAAGCCTAAGCCGCGTTGAACGGTTCAATGTGCCGGGTGTGCGGCCTGCTGGGTTGCCGCTCGTACCAACTGAGAATGTGCCGTCTTTATTTCTGCTCATAGCCTAACCTCTACCTGCTAAAATCCTGTATTTATCTGGCGTTAAATATTTGCGCCATTGCTTTGGTTGCTCTGTCTTCTGCTCCATCGTTCCACTCTTTAGCCGCTGCTCTGTCTTGGGCGTAAGTCTCTGCATTCCAATAGTGATCAAGTGGCCTTTCTATATAGCCAAGCCCTGTTAATACCTCCGCCTGTTTAACCATTTGCAATGGCTAGCTTTCACGCTCAAGGGCTTTAATGTACGCCTGACACTATCGACGCTATAAACTTTTTCATGGCTCAAGTTCAACATGTGAACAGTGTCTGTGGACGTGTAAGGCGGCTGCGGCGCACTCTGTAAAATGGTTAATAATTCATCACGCTAAACGTGGACTTTATCTATTCAACATTAATCATTTCCACATTTAGTCTTCCTGACTGTTTATCGTAAACAGAATTAACCATCCAAACACTACGAATCATTACACCGTAGTTGTTATGTGAATCCACATCGCCAATGGTTCGCTGCTCGCATCCGTCTCCGAATGAAAAAATAGTCGTATCTTCAAAGCCGGAGAAAATGGCTGATCGGGGTGATATTAATTTTCGCTCAACCTTACTGATTGCGAACTGATAATGCTCAAGTTTTGACGGACACTTGTTTGCGAACGATTGAACGCTAAAACTTAAAGTAACGACAGCCACACACGCTAATAACTTATTCACATCAGACCCCTTTATTTTTAAATATAATTTAGTTGTACTGATATTGACATTTATTGACTACTACCGCCATTAGCTTACCAATCAAACATGTTAGTCAATGCTTCTTCTTGTCGTGCTGACGCCCCATCGCTTGGCCCGAGCAAGTTAATGATAACGGCTGTCACCTAGCCCAAAGGTGTATTTGAGGAGGATGATCAGAATTGGTCAATTATTAGCCGTACTGTGGTGGTTTCCTTATCCGCCAATGGTTTGGCTTGCTCTGGCGCGTTAAAACCCGCACGGTTGCTGGGTTTGTCATGTAGCACGCCAATTGCTTTGGCGCGTTCAAACTCACTGATAGCAAGGGTTACAGCCTTATAAGCCAATATAAAGAATATTTTATCTCTCTCTCTTTATAGTTTGATTGTTTTATATACAGTTCTTGTAAGTCACCAATAGCACGGCTAAGAATTAGCGTTTATTTTTATCTCTCTAAGTGATTTTTGGCGCGTAAGGCTAAGAGCCGCGGCCTGTCTGGGTTTGAGCACGCCAATGACGTTGGCGCGTGAAACAGCAAACCCAGTGGTAGCAAGGATCTAAAGCCGCCAGAGCACGCCAACGGTTTGGCGGATAAGAAAAAGATCTCACTGGGGGCTTCGGGTTTAGCTGGGGTTTGTTGTTCGATACCTAACCGAGCGGGGCGACTGTACGGTTTCAAGTGCTCCTGCACTTATCAGGTGGTCTATTAACTCCTGAACTCTATCCCGTGACATGTCAACCTCTTGCATAGCCGTCCATTTCTCATTTCTGGTGATAAATTTTGTTATCTCGTACTTGGTGCGGCCTTTGCTTGCTTTGCAGTCTTTTAATAGTGTTCCTTGTGCTGCCTTGAGTACTGTTTGATCACTAGCGCCATTTGCTGCGGCTGCTACTTGAATAATGACATGCTCAAGGTCGCATATTGAGTTTAAAACATAGGCGTTTGCATACTCTACATCTTCCACGCTTATATATTTATTACCTAGCGCCAGCACGGTTGCCACCTTTACGGTCTGCTCGTAGGCTCTGCGCCAAACTGCGCCCATTGTATTGTGTAGGCGCTGCTCGTCGGCTTCGTAAAAGTCGGCATACTTACCTAACAACTCTGAGGCCTCGGCGGTAATTTCTAACGGCTCGCTTCTTAGGTTCTGGATAGCGGCCAGTTTCTCTATAACCTCTATTTCCTGAAACGTGATTGCACCTTTGTCTAACTCGCGTTTAACCTTGGGAATATAGTTACCTGTGCGAGTGATCAGCATTCGGCCAAGCATACCGGACGCGATATTATCAGGGTCGGCGGTGATGGCTTCCATGTTCTTAGGGGTACTAAAACCCATAAAGCCAAAGTAAGGAAACGGCCACCCGTTAGTGATGTACTCAATGTGGCTGCGTGTCTTCGCTATGATGTTTATTCGCTTTTGTTTTTCGTCGGACGCTGCTTTTATTTTAGCGGGGTCGCCTGTTGCCTCTGCTGCCTCTAAGTTGTTTACAGCTTTGGCGACCTCTTTATCATCTTCGTCTAGCTTCTTTGTTAGCCGTGCTAGGTTGTCGCGCTTCTCCATACCTCGGAATAGGTAAAGCTCATTCGTCGACATTTTTAGAATCTCGGCTTCTATTTTCTGTTCATAGCTGGCGGCGTTTTTACTCGCTATTGATTGAAAGATAGAATGCACCTCGTCGGATGAATAAACGGTTACGCCGTCCCCGTCGATCATGTTAGTGATCATCTCTTTAAATGAGCCGATACCTCCCATAATGTGCTTACTCACGCCAAGCTGTTTGGCAATGCTACTTAGTGTGCCTTGTGGGTTGTCTTTGCCGACTGCCGACTCTGCAATAGTTAGGCTAAGAATAGAGAATCTATCTGTTAATACTGATTTGCGTTTGTGTCCGACTAAGCTCATAAGCTGCATTGCTGCGGCTGGGTAGAGTTCTGGAATATCACGCCGCGCCTTTAGGCTCATTAGGTCGCATATATCGCCCACAATTCCATGCGGTTTAGTTATATCGACATGGCTAGGCGCTTGAGTGTTAAGGGTTGCGGCTTGGCGCTCTAGCAACTCTAACGCCTCTTGGCTGGCCTTGTTTGCCATGTAATCAACTTGCTGTTGCTTGTTGTTTGGGTTTAGCTCATTAGAAAGCGCCGCCGCTGCCGCTTTCTCGTCGTTGCCATACTCGAAAAAACATATCAGATCGAATGAGTCTCCAAAGGCTTTGCCGTCTTTGCCTATATTACCCATGCCTGCATCTACGTCAGAGCTGTGGGAGCTAAACCACTTACCATCTCTAAAAGTGATCCCCGCTGTACCACTGCTGCTGTGCGGTGACAATACGCGGCTGCCCGTAGCTTTGCCGCCATTGTTAAGCAGTATGTCGCGGGAGTCGTAAGCCTGCGCCGCTGCTGTTCTTGGCTGGAATGTGCCCAATGCCATTAGCTCGGCCATGCGTTGCTTACTGGCTGCTGTGCGCTCTTTGGTGGCGGCCTGTTCAGCCTTATACTTAGCTCTTAAAGCGTCGACTTCAACCGCCCACGCGCTGGGGTTTAACGGCTCGCACCCGTCTAGCTCGTCTAGCTTTTCGGTTGTGTAAAACTCGCCCTTGTTCGGTAGATAGCAAACCTGTGTGCATGTCTCATTAACTCGGTCGGGCTTTATGCCTTGGGCTTCAATGTGATTGTTTAGCACCTCTTGCAGTAGCTCGAATGTGTGGCCGTCTACTGGTTTAGATAGCGGAAATATCAACCGCGCCTTTTGGTTTGCTTCTTTTGCTGACTTGCTCGAATAAAGCCACGTTTCGACACTGCCAGCCCCACCACAAGCACGGCTAAGAATGTCGACCGTTGGCACTCCTTCGGCTTCGTCAATATCAGACCATAGCGCAAAGAATAAACCGTGCTTTCGTTGGTGTTCAGCGTTGCGCCCATGCTCGCCGTTATAGTTTGAGAATATGACCCACTGTGCTGAGTCCTTAGCCGCGCTTGGTGGTGCTTCCATCATTTCGGCAATGCCTGCCAACGTCATGGCTTCGTATGGCGTGTGCTTCTTCGCGTCTGGGTTGTTGGTGTGGTATTTACCAAAGCCTGAGCAAAGCGCCGTGCTTAACATGTCGATCGGTGCCGCTAGGCTTTCGCCGTCTGACGTTTGCCAAAATGGTGAGGCTTCAACCGCTGCACCTGTTGTGCCTGCTTCATAATTAAAGGCGCTCATTTAGCACCACCTGAGCGCTTAGCTGCTCGCTTTGCTTCTCTGCGCTCAATAGCGGCAATAATGCGGCGCTTCTTGCCAGTGCTTATGGCCATAGCTTTATGGTTGGTGCCGTAAACTTTGGCTTGCTTGGCGTACTGCTCTAGCTCTTGGAGGGTGACTTCTTTTATTTCGCTGTGGTTGCTCATTATTTTGCACTCCCTGAGAAGAACCCTTCTTCTTCAAGGCCTGCACGAATGCCAGCAATTACGGGGCAACTGGCAAACTTATCACGGGCTGCTTTTATTGTTGCACTATCAGCGCCAAGCTCTTTTAAGAACCACTCCATGGGGTAGTAATTATGCTTACCGTCATTGTGTAATGTCAGGCCGTCATAGGCTGCACATATAAAAATTGACTGAGCGCCGCCGCTTGTATCGGGTAGGTATAAAACGCCGTGACGGTCTAGCCCCATAACTAAGGTGCCGTTGGTGTGTGCTGCTTTTAGCTCGAAAAGGGATAGGCTCATGAGCGTACCTCGCTAGTGTTAGCGGTGCGCTGCAAACATTTGCTATACTGAGACGGCAAAGCACTCAATAAAACATTAAGGCGGTCAGCTCTCACTGGGTTGGCCGTTTTTTTATGTGTCATTTGGTTTACGCCTCCACGTTGTTAGTAGTGGGGCGGCCTGCTGTAATAGTCTGATTGATCCAGTCGTTAATCTCATGCTCTAGCCATGCCACGGCCTTAGCGCCTAGCTTCACTTGAGTGGGAAAGGTGCCAGCTTCAATACGGCGGTAGATCTCGCTAGTAGATAAGCTGGTACGCTCTTTAACGGCGGGTAATTTGATAAAGGTGGTGCTGGTTGGGTTAGCCATAACTTATGCCTCGCGGTTGGCGTTGGGTCGTTGTGACTATCAAACCTTGCGGACTATGTGTGGGGGGAAGGGTGGGACTAGAACTCTTTATCCCATACCCAGTGACTATTTATTAGCCTCTTTAATTCGTTTTAGTGCCAATAGCTCTTTCCATGCGCTATTAAAAGCGGTTCTCGCTTCAAAAGGATATTTATTATCTAGAGTCTTTCTTACTTCTGATTTAATCCAGCTATTACCTTTATCCTTTTTGGGTAGCTTTTGGGGGTTGTGCCCTAGCTTCTCTAACTCCTCAAGTATTAGCCTTTGCTGTTGTATCCCTTTCTTCTCAGTTGGCTGTTTATGACCATCTAAAAAACGGTATTTAGCTCCCCACCTTTCAAGCCATACATTTATATCTTCTCGAGTGGAGTATTCTTGATCAAGACCTAGATAATACTCATACGGCATAGGGTAGCCATCAGATAAGGTTATATAGTCTGCTGGTGAGCCGTCTTGAAAGTAGAATTTTAGCCAGCTTTTGGCAAAACCTTCTCTTATTTTTTCCATAAAAAAGTCAACATCCTTGCCTTGCTGCTCTGATAGTATTTGCGCTATATCATCAGGGTTAAACTTATCATCTTCTTGTCTCTTTATTGCGTCGGTAAAGCGTTGTTTGTACCTAGATGCTGGGCGCTCCCATATGTGAAGCCCCCTCAATTCGCATAAGGGGTCACTATCATCAATCTCGGCTAGTTCTGGTGGTATTTCTGTGACTACTCCGAGAGGGGTGTAATCAACGATCTTAATCTTGGCTGCTTCGTCTTGCCACATTTTGCGCTGCTCGCCTGTGATCTCGGAGTTGAACAGGTACTGTAAAATATACTTAGACATATTTTTTAAGCTCCCTTAGCTGTAATTGTTCGGAACGCCACCACGTTAGCGCCAGCCATTAGCGCATCAATAGAGTCTGCCCATTCCTGCATCATCTGCTGGCGCTGCTCTATGTATTCTGCTGCGTTATAAACGGCTCTTATTTTGTCCTCTCCAACGTGTGCAAGCTGGGTTTCTATCCAGTCGCTGTTATAGCTGCGCTCGTTTAGCTCGGTACTGAGTAAGTGCCTAAAGCCGTGCCCGGTCTGTTTGCCAGTGTAGCCAATGCGCTTTAATGCCATGTTCATGGTGTTTTCACTAATTGGCCTAGTGCCGTCTAATGAAAACAATAAGCCGCTGGGGTTTATCTCTTTAAGCTGGCGCAAGATCTCCACCGCTTGGCTAGGTAGCGGCACTGTGTGAGGCCGTCTCATTTTCATACGCTCGGCGGGTATATGCCATGTGGCCGTTTTTAGATCGAACTCTCCCCATATGGCATAGCGCAATTCGCCCGGTCTAACGGCGGTTAAGATCAGCATTCTAAGCGCCAGCTTTACCACTAAATGAGTGCCTGAGTTTTCAATGTCCGCCAATAGCTGGGGTAGGCCATTAAAACCTATGTTTGGGTTGGGGGTACTTACAGCACCTTTTGAATAGGCGCTCGGCTTTAATCGGTGAGCGGGGTTATGGGGTATCTCGCCACGGTCAAACGCATCATCAAAAATAGCATTTAGCCATTCTCGGGTTTTTCTCGCTGCATCTATTGCGCCGCGTTTTTCCATACGCTCGTTTAAGGCTATGAGTTCGACTCGGGTTATCTCGGCGATCGGCCTAATACCTAACGCGGGGTAAAGGTCTTTATTTAGATATAGGCGTACTTTGCGAGCGGTAGCGGCTGCCCATGGCTTGGCTGCTAACTCGGCATTAGCTTTAAACCAGCGTTCAGCGACTTTCTTAAAGGTGAGGGTTTGCGCGTGTGCCTGTTGCTGCTTTTCTTGTTTGTCGGCGCTGGGGTCTGATCCTTTGGCTAGTAGCTCCCTCGCTTCATCTCTTGCAATACGCGCTTGCCTGAGTGTGATTTCTGGATAGCTGCCAATACTTAGGGTTTTCTCTTTGCCATAGATCCGGTATTTGAGCCGCCATAGCTTAGAGCCGCTCGGGCTAACTAATAAATACATACCGTCCCCGGCACCCATTTTATACGGCTTGCTTTCGGGCTTGGCGTGCCTGATTGCCGTCTCGGTTATGGCCTTTGTTTTTGTGCTCATACTTACCCCCTTGGTTGGGGGTATTTAGCTTTGGATACCCCCAATAATACCCCCAATTATTCGGGGTTTGGGGGTATTGTACGGGAACGCTTGAGAATGATAAAGCCCGCTAAGCCTTGTATTTAAAGGGGTTGTGGCTTCTGTTGGTTTCTGATGGGAACTGAATTAGGTGCCGGCTCCGGGCACCATAAGTAATACAAAAAAGCCACTCGCAAGAGTGGCTTTTTTGTGCCTGAAATCCGATAGCTCTAAGTACCAAAACCATTAATACCAATCTGGAAAACTAACTGATTAGATTGATCAGATTTTTATGTCTTTTGTAGATACTCTGTTGGGTGTCATGGTTTCACGTTCGTTTTGTAGGTTGCTCTCTTTTAGGCCGTGCCAGCATTATTGTGCGAATAAATTCGCCCCTACAAAAAACAAGGAGCCATCCTGATCGTAGGGTCGATTTCAATCGACCAAAAACCATAGTACGGCCTAAAGAGATCGAATACTTCTTGCCTAAATAAGGCGACCCTACGCTCGGGCTGAGTTGGTATTTACCCATTTGTTTTGTGATTTTACTTGGATAAATATTAGTAGCCTGCCGCTTCAGCTGGCAGTCCTGTTGAGCAGGATGATTTGTTCTATTTGGCCGCTCTATAAGTATCGAACGAAGACTATCTACTCTTCCAATACGTCACTGTGTTGCCTCTAAAGGTCCATCTGCCGCATTGTCCTCTGCCATGCACTCATCAAGCTGTTGATAGAGCGCTTCTAGTGATTGGTAAACCAGCTGGGCATCTGGGGAGGTGGGCGATATGGGGTTAGTGTTGTGGCTGGCGACATCCACTGCGGCTGCTCGTGTTAGCCCCAATTGGCTAAAACCATAGTGGACACCGTTGATTTGGCCAAAAGTAGACAGTTGAAAAGCGATTTGATAGGTACGTGATAGCAAACCTAGCTGTTGGGTGTTTACTGTGATGCGCCCTGGGGTATTTACCATATCTCGACCAACGTAGATGATGGCATTAGTCTCGTCGTCTGGTAAAGAGATGAGTTTATCAATACAGGGCTTGGCACGAGCGGCACTAAACGCTGTGTCAGAAAAAAAAGTAATGCTGTCTAGCTGAGGGGGGTTAGTTTGACTGATGGCCACGCCGGGCGTGTTTGGCAACAGCGGTATGCGCTTACTTGGTAAAGGCTCGAACAGATAGGGCCCAAGAGAATAGGGCCGCGATGATAGCTGGGTGCAGCCACTCAGTAGCCAAGTCGATAAAAGCAAAGACGACAGGGCAACAATGTATGACGTTGAATACTGTGTCACTCGTGATTGCCTATCTTGAGGAGTGTTTATTAAGCTTAATACAAAAAGTGCAATAGTAGGCTTGAGCTATCATTAATTATTAATTTGCTGCGACAGATTACATCTGAGCTAGCCTCGCGCTATTATTGAGTTATCTGTTTCTATTGGGTTTAGTCTTATTTATGCGTCTTTTGCGAGGATTTACCGTGCCAGCCTTAATTTTGGCCACTTTAGCCAGCCCTGCGGCGATGGCTGCCCAGTATCCGCACAGCAGCGTAGATGAAGTGGTGTCTGCGTATGGTTACTTGGCAGAAATACGCATGAAACCTTACTTTATGCGGGCTAATATCACTTACCCTCCGCAAGAGGTGGTGTTGTTGGCTACTAAAGAGGAAAAGGCACTGGAGTTATGGGCGCGCAACGACGGCGATTTTACTTTTGTTCGCAGCTACCCCATTAGCAAGGCCAGCGGTAAAGCGGGGCCCAAGCTAAGAGAAGGTGATAAACAGGTGCCAGAAGGCATTTATCGCATCACGCATTTAAACCCTAATAGCCAGTTTCATTTATCGATGGGGCTCGATTACCCCAACGCCTATGATTTAATGCGCGCCGCTAAAGAAGGGCGTACCAACTTGGGCGGCGACATTTATATTCACGGCAAGGCACAATCTACCGGCTGTTTAGCGGTTGGAGATATCGCTGTAGAAGAATTATTTGTGTTGGTGAATAAAGTGGGCACGCACCGCGCCTCGGTGGTGATTGCTCCGCACGATCCGCGCCGTGAGCCCCTAGATGGCTTTGCTGACAATTTACCGCGCTGGGCGGTAGAGCTGTATGCTGATATATCCCAAGAGTTTGCTAAATTTCCGAAAGATGATATTTAAACAGACTCAGATTTAAGCGTTTTTAGCCGTGCATATATAGTGGTTCGGCTCATGTTCAACTGACGCGCGGCCGCGCTGACGTTTCCGTTACACTCATCTAACGTTTGTACTATCAGTTGGTCCGCAAGGGATTTTAAATCCCTTGTTCGTGGCGGGGTGAGGGTTAATTGTGGCAACTCGGGCAGGTGCGATAGGTTGATGTGATGACCGTCGGCCAGCACAATGGCTACCTCTAACTGCTGCTTTAGCTGGCGAATATTGCCAGGCCAGTGATAAGTGCGTAGTGCATGAATAACGGCGTCATCTAACGTTATCTCACTAAAGGGCGCGTCTTTAGGGAAACACTCAGCCAGCAGTTGCTTGAGCAGCTTATTAAAGTCTTGCGCTTCATATTCGCGCAACGGCGGCAGCTGCAACGTATAACCGTTGATCCTAAAATACAAATCTTGGCGAAAGGTTCCTTGTTCGACCATGGCGGTCAGATCCCGGTGGCTGGCTGCAATTAATTGAAAGTCTACTGATTGCGGCGCATGGCAACCTAGGGGCGTAACCGTTTTTTCTTGCAGCACTCTTAACAGCCGCGTTTGCGCTGCTAGCGGTAGCTCGCCAATTTCATCGAGAAATAAAATCCCCTGATCTGCGGCGCGAATATAACCGGGCCGGCCTTGCTTAGTACCGCCAGTAAACGCACCGGTTACATACCCAAATAACTCAGCTTCCAGTAACTCGCTAGGCAATGCACCACAGTTAACGGCAATAAGCGGGCCCGTAGCGCGATTTCCTGCCTGATGTAACCGGCGTACTAAGTGATCTTTACCAGTACCGGTTTCGCCTTGAATAAGCAGCGGAATTTGCCGCGCCATTAGTTTGAGTGCCGTAGTCTCGCGTGGGCATAGCGGCTGTGAAGATGCTGACTTTGCGCATGAGGTGCGGTTAGGGTGTGCAGACCGTTGGCGGCTTAGCAGCGCGATGCCTTGTTTTACTTGGGTGAGCTCGCCTTGT
The DNA here is from genome assembly GCF_042676125.1 of Oceanisphaera ostreae. NCBI lineage: Bacteria > Pseudomonadati > Pseudomonadota > Gammaproteobacteria > Aeromonadales > Aeromonadaceae > Oceanisphaera > Oceanisphaera ostreae. Next base: position 7,001 of record NZ_JBHTJS010000050.1, on the reverse strand, counting down.
TGCAGGCGGCCTAGCATGTCGGGAAGATCCAGCTCAGTCAGCCAATGACGGGCACTGCGATTTGCGCCTAGTAGTTGGCCGTCTTCACACAGGGCGATAATGCCAGACCAAGGTTGTTGCAAGCTACCGGCATCGGGTGCCAAGTTGAGGATCCAGTGTGCATGAGACTGATCCATGACGAGTGCGTTTTCTACGGCCAAGGCCATTAGCCTTGCGGTTAACAGCATGTCTTGGCTGTGTTCTCCCATGTCGCTGGAAATATCAATCACCCCCAATAGTTCGCCACTCGGTGATAATACTGGGCTGGCGCTACAGCTAATACCGTGGTTAGCGGCTAAAAAGTGCTGTTGCCCCAAGATGGTCACTTCTTGTTGTTCGGTAAGTGCGGTGCCAATGGCGTTGGTGCCCATGCTTTGCTCGTGCCAACTGGCGCCACTGGCGAGGGCTATTTTTTGGGCTTTATTGCCAAAGTAGGGGTCGCCTGTGCTAAATAAAATGGTGCCTTTAGCGTCGGCAAATAACAGTCGGCAGCGGCGGCCTTGTTGTAGTTGCTCAAACAAAGGCAAGCTGTTGTTGAGATAGCGTAGCAACGCATCATGTTGCTGCTTTGCATGACGGAGATCTTCTTTGGCCAAGCAAAAAGGGTCGATGCGACTGTGTAGGCTCAGGCCGTAATCACGGCTGCGTTGCCATGATCGCGCTAACAACTGTTGCTCTTGTGGCAGCTGAGAGAAGGTTGCCTTGCTCGTTGCATTTATCGTCATGCTGGTACCCTGTTAAGAAACTGAACATCTGCACTGAACATAGTGCACATAAACTGAACACCTGTTGCCCATAGAAAATTGCCCGCCAACTGATCGCACTATTAGATTAGCGTGCCTAAGCCACTAATGTAACGAGCTTGTAACCTTATTTTCTTGATTTGCAGCAACTGGCATCAAGTTTGCAACTCTTTATGAGTCAAAGTCCGGCTGCAGAGTGATGTCGTCTGGCCGAACTTTTTGTGAGTGAGCTATCTGCAAGGAGCGTCAATATGATTTATCAGCAACCAGGACAAGCCGGTGCCCTCGTTAAGTTTAAGACACGTTATCAGAATTTTATTGGTGGCGAGTGGCGCGAGCCGGTTAATGGTCTTTATATGGAAAATAGCTCGCCGGTCAACGGGGCGGTGTTTTGTGAAGTACCTCGCTCCGATGCCGATGATGTGGACCTAGCCGTAAAAGCCGCGCAAACCGCGTTTAAAGCATGGAGTAAAACATCTGTCGCCGAACGGGCCAATGTAATGCTGCGCATTGCCGATCGCATCGAACAAAATATTGAAATGTTAGCCGTAGCCGAAACCTGGGATAACGGTAAAGCCGTGCGCGAAACCTTGGCCGCAGACATTCCGCTGGTCGTAGATCATTTTCGCTATTTTGCCGGGGCGATTCGTGCACAGGAAGGTTCTGCTGCCGAAATTAATGACACCACCGCCGCGTATCACTTTCAAGAGCCGGTAGGCGTGGTAGGACAGATTATCCCTTGGAACTTTCCGCTGTTAATGGCGGCTTGGAAGCTGGCGCCGGTATTGGCTTCGGGCTGCTGTACCGTGCTTAAACCTGCCGAGCAAACGCCGGCCTCTATCTTGGTGTTAATGGAGCTTATTGGCGACCTGTTACCACCGGGTGTGATCAACGTGGTCAATGGGTTAGGTAAAGAGGCGGGCGAGGCGATATTGCGCCATCCCGGTATCGACAAGCTGGCCTTCACCGGTTCAACGCCGGTGGGACTGCATGTGCTAAAAGCCGCCGCCGAGCGCTTAATTCCTTCCACCGTTGAGTTGGGGGGCAAGTCGCCCAATATCTTCTTTGCCGATGTGCTGAATCATGAGCCTGAATTTGTTGATAAGTGCATAGAAGGCATGCTGTTAACCTTCTTTAATCAGGGAGAAGTGTGTACCTGCCCGTCCCGTGCTCTGGTAGAAGAAAGTATTTACGATGAGTTTATGGAGCGAGTGCTAGTACGTGCGCGCCAAATTAAGCAAGGCAATCCTCTAGACACCGAAACCCAAGTAGGCGCGCAGGCGTCACGGGAGCAGTTCGATAGAATATTACGTTACATGGAAATTGGTAACAGTGAAGGTGCCAAGGTATTACTGGGTGGCCAGGCGCAGACCGTCACTGGGCTTGAAAACGGCTTTTATATTCAGCCGACTATTTTTCAGGGCCACAATAAAATGCGGGTCTTTCAAGAAGAAATCTTTGGCCCAGCACTGGCTGTTACCACCTTTAAAGATGAAGCCGAGGCGCTGGCCATTTCCAATGACACCGAGTTTGGTTTAGGGGCCGGTCTGTGGACGCGGGACACTAACCGTGCCTATCGCATGGCGCGGGGAATTCAAGCTGGGCGTATTTGGATGAACTGTTATCACGCTTATCCGGCCCATGCTGCTTTTGGCGGATATAAAAAGTCGGGCATCGGGCGAGAGACCCATAAGATGATGTTGGATCACTATCAACAGACCAAATGTATGTTGATCAGTTACGACAGTAACCCGCTCGGTTTTTTCTAATTTAGAACATCATGATCTGGGATAACAAGCGTTGTCCCAATAACGGATACACTGAGTCAGGTTCAATTAAACGTGAACGAGCCTTACGCTCAAATGCACAGGGTCGCGCTGGCAGCCACATGCTAACTGCCAGCGCGTAATCGTTAGTTTCTGGATTGATAAGGAAGATAATAATATGAGCACAGCCACATTTTATATGCCTGCGGTTAACGTAATTGGTGCCGGCGCCGTAGAGCAGGCGGTAAGTGAACTCAGCCAGCTTGGCTTTAAGCATGCGCTAATTGTCACCGATAAGCCGTTGGTCGAGCTAGGCTATGCTGGCGACTTACAACAGGCGTTGGCCAAGCAAGATATTCAGGCGCACATTTTTTCTGATGTGCAGGCTAACCCCACCACGGGTAACGTAGAAGCCGGCTTGGCACTGCTGCGCCAACATGACTGTGATTTTGTTATCTCGTTAGGTGGTGGCTCGCCTCATGACTGTGCCAAAGGCATTGCGCTAGTCGCCAGCAACGGTGGTGATATTCGTGATTACGAAGGCGTGGATCGCTCGGCTAAGCCGCAGTTGCCGTTAGTGGCGATTAATACCACGGCGGGTACCGCTTCAGAAGTAACACGTTTCTGTATTATTACCGATGAAAAAACCCACATTAAGATGGCCATCGTTGATAAGAACGTCACCCCGATTATGTCGGTTAACGATCCGGTATTAATGAAGAATATGCCTAAGTCGCTAACTGCGGCCACCGGTATGGATGCACTGACTCATGCGGTGGAAGCCTATGTGTCTACTGCGGCCAACCCCATTACCGATGCCTGTGCACTTAAGGCCGTAACCTTGATTAGCCAGTATCTGACCCGCGCTGTGAGTGATGGCACTGACATGGAAGCCCGTGAGCAAATGGCTTACGCTCAGCTACTCGCAGGCATGGCATTTAATAATGCTTCTTTGGGCTATGTGCATGCCATGGCGCATCAGTTGGGTGGCTTTTACGACCTGCCACACGGAGTATGTAATGCCATTTTGTTACCCCATGTGCAGCGCTTTAACAGTAGTGTGGCCAGTGCTCGCCAAACGGACATTGCCGCCGCCATGGGGCTAGAGGTAAAAGGCCTAAGTAAAGAAGAGGGCGCCAAGCTGTGTATTAACGCCATCGTTAAGCTGGCCGAGCAGGTCGGTATTCCAGTGGGCTTAGCTGGGTTAGGCGTTAAAGAAGCTGACTTTGATACGCTGGCCACTAACGCCATGAAGGATGCCTGCGGCATAACTAACCCGATTCAGCCGAGCCATTCTGACGTAGTCGCTATGTTTAAAGCCGCGTTTTAAGGTGGATAATAAGCACCCTTAAATCCGCACTTAACCTTGCCTAATCAACAAGGCCTAATCAACAAGGCCTAACCAACAAGGCCTAACCAACAAGGCCACACTATATAGCCACCTTTTGGCCATTACGCCCAGTCGCTTAAATAAGCGACTGGGCGTTTATTTATCTTGCGGCCCCTTCCTTGACGTAGTTTGGCGGTGCATCACAAGCAATAGCCACTTCCATGTATCATTTTGCCACGCATCTTGCTTATAATGCGAAGCTTCAATTGAGCCGTATTTAGATTGGCGGAATAGTCTCATACCAAGTTAACGAGGGAATAGTCGCCTGCAAGGCTCGGCGGTAGCCTGCCTACTCGCTAAAAACAATCGTCGACAGGACTTCGCACACCGAACCCTCCCTTGCGTACCACATGGGTATAAATTTCTGTGGGGCGCACATCGGCATTTTTGTCGTGTACCCATATCTTCGCTGAAGAGTCGGGCGGACTACAAAAAGTCACAAGTCTATAAAATGTCAGAGTATGAAGAGGCAGCAGGCTTGCCTACGCCAACTCGCTCGGTTTGATGACACTCATCGTTTCTGCCTACTGCGAACATTCACTGGACGTTCGGACAGGCAGAAACAATTCGTCACGGCGAGGCAAGCTCGCCCCCTGCGGCGCTCGGCAAATGCCGTCCCTGGCATGTGACGGTTGGCTACGACAATGCCTACTGTCTCTTCTTAACGTTTTGGAGGCGCTTGATAGAACCAGCACGCTGCTCAGATGCATATAGGAAGGCAGAGGACGCCAACAAAAACTTGTGACGAAAGGGCAGGCTTATGGCTCCCCGAAGGGATTAGTATTTGTTGCTTGCTGCGACAATTGTCGTAAAACGCCGTGGTTTTTGGTTTGAAAGCTTATAAAGCACTGAAAAATATGGAATAGTTGATGCGAGTGAAAGGTGGATAGGCGAACAGACATTTTGCGTGAAAAACGACATTTGACGCTTATTCCTCGGGTGCCATTTTTATCGTGCTTTAAGTTTCTGATAATAAAGAGAATTTTAAATGAGATGTTTGTGCTTCGCAAAAATAAGCGCGTTTTGCATAGATGTCATTTGTCGTTGAATTAGCGTTAGGCTTCAAATCAAGGATGTAGCATCTATGGCTAAAAAGTTAAAAGATCATGTAGTTGAGGGAAATAACATTCAACTTCGTAAAAATATAGATAAAATAATCAAAAAGTCTAAATTTATAAGTCGATGGATTACTAAAAATATCGAGAGATCAGAAAAAAGTGTTTTATTGAGTAATATTCTAAATGCTATGACAGAGTATTTAGAGGTATCTAAATTATCTATAGAACAACACATTTCAATTCTAGCGTTATCAACTCGCAGTATCTATGAACTTAATGTGCGCTTAAGAACTCTAATCAATGACGAAGAACAAAAAAAATGGGCATCTGAGTCGGTAACTGACAAAGTTCAAACCTTGGAGGGAATTCTGTCATTAGGTACGGAAGGTGAAAATTGTCAACAACGTTTAATATTAGAAAATGAAATTAAGCGGCTTCAACAGCTTACAATAAAGTATAACCTCCCAATAATAAAACAACCTGCTGCTACAGGAATTTTAGCAAAAACAGTTGACCTAGAATCAGAGCATAAAGGATTATTTAAGCTTTTTTCTAAATTGGTTCATCCTAGTTCATATTTAGTTAATGACTATGGGAATGCTGCATCATCAGAAAATCGAAAAATACTTCAAATCCATGCACAATTATATGCTCATGATATTGTTACTAGGTTATGTGAAGATTTAGATATACCGTTTGAAGTTAGTAAGCCCTATGGCACTGAAGAAGCCTAACAAGAAAATCAACAAGGACACGTAACAGTTGGCTACGTTTCGCTTCGCTACACAATTTTAGCCAACCATTACTTTGCCTGTTATTTGGGCGTTAGGCTATTTTATTAATTTTAGATATAAAGTAATTTGGAGAAGTTGTGAAAAAGATTTATTTTCCATCAAGGTTTGATAGAGATACATTATCTCCATTTTTTGACGAGCTTGATAGAAACTTAAAAGTAAATAAAATATGCATAGACTGCACAACTTTAAAATACTCATGTCCAACTGCTATGTTGATAGCTGGTTCTAAAATTAGAGAGTGGATAGCCTATCGTAGAGAAAATAAGCTGACTACTCATAAGTTGGGGCACGATACTATTTCTAATGTTCATTCATATCTAAGACACTTAGGTTTTTTCGATTTTATTGGTATGGGTATAGGAAATAAAGTTGGTCAAGCTCAAGGCTCATCGACTTATTTACCTATAACTAAAATATCCAAACCTAATTTTGATGAGTCTACTCAAAACATCAGTGAGTGGTATGAAGATATCATGTCTGCGGTACGTGGTTTAGCCAGAGTTGTTTCTGGTACATTCGAAGATACCGAAGAAAATAGATTGTATAATTATGCTTTTAGGGAGATTGTTAGAAATGTTTTTGAACATTCCGAAACCGATGACTGTTATGTTTGTGGTCAGCGTTGGGAAAATGGACATGTTGAAATAGCTGTAATCGACGAGGGTATAGGAATAGCCAATTCACTTAGTAACTCATTTGAAATTACTAACGATGAAGATGCTTTGTTAAAAGCTATTAAGCCGGGGGTTTCTCGCACGACAAAACTAGATGGCTCCTTAAATATTTATGATAACTCAGGCTTTGGTTTATATATATTAAGTGAGATTTCAACATCATTCGGTTGGTTTGTTTTAGGTAGTGGTAAGTCACGTATCATTGGTTACAAAAGAAATATAGATGCAGACGGGCTTAATTTTAAAGGTACATACTTTGGTATGAGATTAAATAGTGCTCCACGTCAGTTTAGCTCGCTACTCGATGATATTATTTCAGTAGGAGAGGAAGAGTCAGAAGCAAGTGGTATAACTAAAAAGGCTTCAGGCATGTCTAAATTAGCACTATAAATATTAGCGTATGGTTATGTGTAAGTGTTTTAATATACACTCCAACAGCGCTGGCATTAATTTTTATCTTATATGTTTTGTAACTATTCAGCTTAGAAATCGAAGTTGAGAAAATTATCCCTTTTCTCAACTATTTCTCAGGAT
>NZ_JBHTJS010000049.1:0-16161 GCF_042676125.1 Oceanisphaera ostreae | reverse complement strand
ATACCGCCCCACTGGGATAAACTTAGGCAGAATTGCCAACCGGACAACTAGGATGACAGAGCGGGGTTCCAACGCTATGCTTTCCAAAAGAATTACGATGTTGCTCAAATAATGCAATAAAAAAAACGTTATTTCCTTTAGGGTAAAATACTGGGTAATAGTGGCTAATGATACCGTTCTCTTTACCTCTAAAAAGGTTAAAAGTGAAGAAGCCATCATCACTTCGAGAGCGGTAGGTCATATGTAATGGAGGAATCACATGAAATCCAATGTTTTTTCTATCAGAAATTCTAGAGCTGCAAAAGTATTCGTCTTGAGGCACCAACCCTGCTCTAGATGAAGTATAAACTCTATGTTGGTCTTGCTCCGAAGACTTTTCTTTATATTCAACAAGCCAGCTTGAAAGTGGAGCCTCCTCCCATTCATCATCAAACGGTATGCCTGAATCATCAAGCAGGCGTTTATTGCCTGTAAGCAGTTGTTGCATGAGAGCTTTTTTCTGCTGCTTGCTGTTGTCGATTAGGCGCTCGGTGGTGCTAATCGCTTTGTCCCAAGTGGATAGGATTTTGGCGATTTTGCGTTGTTCTGGGAGTGGGGGTATAGGTAACGACATACTGCCATATTCTTTGGCATTAACGTTTGGTTGCGCACCAGCTCTAATCTGGGATTTTATCCAAAGCTTGTATCTAGGACTAAAGCAATATTGCTTGAGATACGTGGGCAATAATTGACTTTTATCCGCACGATAGCGGATTAAATAACCTGCATATGCAGAAGCAGGATGAATATTACTTTCAAACAAAAATGTTTTGCCAACTGTGTTACCACTGCGAGCAAATAGAAAGTCGTTATCTTGGAGCTGGTAGGTAACTCCATCATCATAATTAATCCCAACTGCGGCTGAATTCAAGTTACCTTGATCGTCTACATCTGTAATTCGAATATACCTGAGAGCACCGTCATCCAAATCACATGATGGAGCGTTAGCTCCATAAGCTAACTTTTCATTAGTAAGCTCGGCTAAGGTTTTTAACCTCCATCCATTAGGCACCATAACCCAACTCCTGTAAGTAGCCTTCCATTTCTGCTTCAAGGGTTAGCAGCTCATTTTTAAGTTGCACACGCTCGGTACGTACTGCCACTAAATCGATTTCTGCTTCTTCTTCAAAAGTATCCACATAACGAGGAATGTTAAGGTTGAAGTCGTTCTCTTTAATTTCATCAAAGCTAGCTAAGTAGGCGTATTTGTCCACACTTTCACGCGCCTTGTAAGTATCGATAACCTTTTGGATATTCTCAGGCGTTAACTGGTTTTGGTTTTTGCCTGATTTAAACTCACGGCTGGCATCAATAAACAGCACATTGCTATCAGTTTTGTGCTTTTTGAATATTAAGATTGCCGCTGGAATCCCTGTGCCGAAGAATAACTTTTCTGGCAGGCCAATAACGGTATCAAGTAGGTTTTCTTCAATCAGTTGCTGACGAATTTTGCCCTCTGATGATGCGCGGAATAACACACCATGCGGCACAACCACACCCATTCTTCCTGTTTCTGGCTTGAGGGTTTCAATCATATGGCTGATAAAGGCATAGTCCCCCTTGGTTTTTGGTGGAACGCCTCGTCTAAAGCGCCCGTATGGGTCGTTACCTGCATCATCATGCCCCCACTTATCTAGAGAAAATGGCGGGTTGGCTGTGACCACATCAAAGTGTAATAAGCCTTTGCCGTCTTTATCTAATAACTGTGGATTACGAATGGTGTCGCCCCATTCAATGCGGTGATTGTCTTCACCGTGCAGAAACATGTTCATCTTGGCGAGTGCCCATGTTGAGCCGATGGCTTCTTGCCCGAATAAAGCGTATTTTTTCGAGCCTGAATTTTTGCGCACCATAGCGCCACATTTTAAAAGTAGTGAGCCACTGCCTGTACAGGGGTCGCAGATTTGATCGCCCTCAATTGGCTCTAAAACGGTGGCGAGTAAGGTTGAGACTTCAGGTGGGGTATAGTATTCGCCTGCGGTGGCACCACTGCCAGCGGCAAAGTGCTTAATAAGATATTCATAGGCATTACCGATGATATCAAGGCTGCCCACACGCTCAGAGCTTAAGTCTAAAATGTCTTTACCAAAGTCTTCGAGCAAATGACGGAGTAAATCATTCTTCTGCTTTTCTTGACCTAAACGGTCAGTGTTAAAGCTTATGTCCTGGAATACGTTTTTAAGCTTACTGCCGTTAGCTTCTTCAATGGCGTGCAAGGCTTTATCAATACGCTCACCATTGCCTGCTTCGTAGCGTTTCTCGTACAAATCCCAAAAGCTTGCGCCTTCTGGCAATACAAAGCGCTGCTTTGACATCATGGCATGAATGAGTTCTGGGTTATCACCGTACTGCGCAACCAGCTTGTTGTATTCGTCTTTGTATACATCGGAGATGTATTTTAAGAACAGCATGGTCAGGATAAAGTCTTTGTAGGTATCGGCGCTGATCACGCCACGGAAAGTGTCACAAGCGGCCCATACCGCTTTGTTGATATCATTTTGGTTGATTTGATGGATTGTGGTCATTCTTTATAAATCCTTGTTTTTATTGTAATTTTTCAATCTAATGTATTCGTTTTAACGTTTACTGCTTATTGTTACGTAAAGCTTTTCAGTGCATGGATTGCTATGGCACCAAGCTGTTGCTGCCTGTTTTCAATCAACTTTTGTAATACTTTTTGCTCTCTAACCCCACAGCGATGCAGCGCTGCTAATTGCTTTTGTTTTTCTAACTTAAGCACCTTAATCGGCACGTTTTCTAAGACCTGCCTGCGAATGCTTAAATACATTGAGCCTTCAGCAGTGGCTTTAAAATAACGCTGAGCTGGTTGCTGATTGAGCTGCCAGCAGAGAAAATCTGGCATTACGACATCACGAAACTCAGGCTTTAATCGCACTACAAAAAAGTGCGGTGAACACACTGTGCGTTCTAGTACGTTTTCTACCAATACGCTGTAGTGTTTTGCACCTTTTGCAACAAAAAGCACATCACCATCTTGTAACCAATCAGGCTGCTTTTTGGTACTTAGCCTGGTTTCGACCATGTTGTGTTGGTTAACTTCACCTGTCATTTCTGTATCTCTTACCTGAACAACTTTAACGTCACCATTCTCGTATTGCTTGATGGTGCCACGAAACGGATGCCCTGAACGTATGTCGGCAATTTCGCAGAGCGGCACCTCTCCAGAAGCTTGGCGCAATTGTGCATTCATGAGTTTTAGCCCTTGTTTGGCTGTTTTGAACCTGGTCAGACATCCCAATGACTCGTTAATACCATCGAAATGCCTTTAAACGCCAATGGCATAGATCACCAAGAGCACTTAAAAAGCGGAATTAATATATTGAAAATTATATTGGCTGATATTAGCTCTTAGATCAATTTATTCTTGCAGTAATCAAATACTGCAATCAAATGTTGACACCTCGAATCTGCGCCACTATATTTTGCAGTATTACAATGGAGCATAAAATTTGAGTGCCAATTATCCCAAAGTTGTTAAACAAACCGTAAATTTAGGCAGCTTGCCTTACTTTTCTGACGTTGATACGCATAGTCAGCGCACTATCGATTTTCATGAAGATCATGTTGTTGAGCGTTTCCCCAGGGTGTTATCGCTAGCTCGTGTACAGGACGCACTGGAGATCAATTTATTCTTAGAGCACAGGTATAAAGGGCTATTTATGCCACCAAAGCGTGGCGGCAAGAAAAACCCATTGGGCGGTGTATCGCTCATTACTGTGCAGTCGCTTGCTAATTCGATGAGTCTTTTTTTGCAATGGATTGAGAAGAATGATGTGGATTGGCATGAGGTTTATGCCGTAAGCGACAGCGACAAAGCAAAATATTGGCTGCCCGTTTATCGCTATCGTAAACACCTGATCGAACAGGTGATAGCCAAGGAAATTGACCGAGATACCGCTAATCTGTACATCAATCATGTACGTCAACTTTACGAGTGGGCCAGAAAGCAGCGCAGAATTGACAAGGTGCCGTTCAAATATAAAACAAAAGTGATTAAGAAAAAGCGTAAGGATGGCAGTTTAGACCTTTTGTTTACTGACTACGGCAGTGAAGAAAAGGGATTTACCATTACTACGACTGACTTGTTGATCCCCAAAAAATACAAGCAGAAAAAGTCTGGGGATACGAGCCTGTCACCTTATAGCCAAGACGAGCTTAAATTACTATATGCAAGTAAAGAGCTCGCTAAACAAGGCTCAAAACTACGCGTTGATCTGGCAGTGCAATGTGGTTTGCGTGCGGAAGAAATTGCAAATTTTAGCGCCAATTATGTTGTTGATCCTAGCATTGGTAACAAGGTCATTTATTACGTGACCATTGTTGGTAAGTACGACAAGGAACGAACCATTATGGTGTCTAAGGGATTAATGACATCGCTTTGGCAATATCGCAACGCTATAGAGCACCAGGAACGCCTAGCTAAATGGCAACTTGAACACGGGAGCTGTGATGATGCTCCATTGTTTCTAAACCGTTCAGGTAGTTTTATGTCTCGTAAGTCAATAGGGAATGTGATCTCAAAGGTGCGCAAAGAGTTAGCACCACTAGGTAAAGAGTTAAAACGAGATTTCCATGATTTACGTTCCACATTTGCTACCAATCTTGCTGGATTTCTTATCCATAAAAACCTGCCGATTGGCTTTGTGCAATACAAGTTGATGCAGCTGTTAGGACATGCCGATTTTTCTACCACACAGAAATACATTAATTTTTCCCGCTCTTTAACGTTCGATAAACAAATGGCGAGTTGGGTAGATAAGCTGTTTGGTGAGTTTGTTACACCTCTGCAAGAAGATGCTTTTAAAGCAGAACAGGCAGGAGGCGCTGATGCTTGATACTATTCTTGATTTATCTGACCTTGAAGGTCAGCTTTGCGGCTATTTAACTAAACTGCATATCAGATTATTAAAGCGACTATTACTTCAGTATCCAGTATTACGTAACCATTGCTATACGTTGACAGAAGACGTTCACTCACTGTTTAAAAATGATTATTGGATTAAGTTAGAAGTGCTGGCACAGCATATTGTGAAAGAAGATGACGTACTGTTTAGACGTTGTTTATTTCACATTGCAAGTGCGATTAAGAACAACCCGTCACTCCCCAGTACTGTTTTTGTTTTTGATTCAAACATTGATTTATTACATTGGTATAGAAAAAGTTTTAGGCTTGGAAGCGAGTTGCACGATGCCATAGTGAAGTGGGACATACATTCTACCCCTGCGAGAAGTACCACACGTGCCGAAGCACAAAAGGCTCTAAAGTGTTTACAACTGCTGGGTGATAGTGCGCCACTTGTTGCTCAGTCACTGTGTGAGCATGGGCTATATTGGTTTAAATCAACCATGCATTTTAGGCAAGCGTTTATCGAAAACCCGATCAAAGATAAATACAGAGTACTCCAATCGGCATTATTTTCAGTACTGCAAGTTTTTAGGCCAGAACGGTTTCAAGTCATTAGTATCACAATCAATGACAGAATGGTTGAAGTAACAGACTTAGCTGATATCGAGCCTCTATTATATAAACAACTTCTGATTCTGGCTAATTCAGCGAAATTCAAAGGGGATTTTGAGCATGACGTAGTAGCTATGACGAGGAGATTTATCGCCAATGTAACAAGCATTAGAAGGGTGTCGGAAAAATACAAAGACGATTTTATTGGTAAAGGGCTGGACGGTTTTAAAGCAGAGAAATATACTTTAGTGAAAAAGGCTAAGGGCCTTTTAAGAAAAGATCAATTTAATGAATTGTTACTGCTTCTGGAACAGCACTTAGGGCATGAGATTCATCGCCATGATTACATTGAAAATTTGTTGATTTTTTATTTTGAGGGGAAAAATAAATACCGTGTAATTGACTACGGTGAAGTCGCTTCGACGTGCCCGGAAATCATCACTGAGATAGAACAATTGCATCAGTCTGAAACTGAGCTGTTACCAGAAAAAAATTATAATATGGAAACTTTACATACTCGCTTCGCCAAGCTCAAGCGATTGATCTTGAACTACATTGCTCCCGATTACAAAACTGAACTGACAGAACATGGGTTTAGCTGCTTGAGTCTGCAAGATAATCGCATTCAAAAGGCAGTGTTTCAGCAATTGCAAAGTGCGGTTAAAAGTAAAGAAATTAGTCTTAGAAGCGGCACATCTTACACAGAAGTTTTACGTTGGTTGATGTCAATTACAGGACAACAGGTTGTGGAAGCCTTCAAAATATCTTTTAAGCGTCATCAACGTCACGCTAGAAGATTTAAGGTCGAAGATCTTTACAGTGACGATGAGCTACGGGAGCTGATCTTTCATATTGAAAAAGGGATCAGAAATACCGACAACATAAAACAATTGTTAGCCTTGTACTTTGCTCGTATTCAGGTAAAAAGTTGTTGGAATACGTCGCCGATGACTGATATTGAATTGAGCGACATTACCGACGTGGCACTACCTACTATCAAAAAAAGCATTACGTTATTGATTCAGAAGCCAAGAAAAGGTTATGGCATTGATAGCTATTCTTTGGATGGTCGCACTGTGAACAGTGTAATGCGCGACATTGTGTACGTTAAAGATACGCTTACACATAGTTACCGCCATCTTGGTGATAAAAATACGCAACAATATCTATTCATTTTTAAAGAAAAAATCAAAGTTAGCCGCGTTCAGGCTGACAATATCATTGCGCACATCAAAACCATTTTAAACAGACTAGGTTGCAAAGTTGATTATAACTCGATGCGGATTCGAAAAAACGGTGCGAACCACCTCTACCGTGAGGTTGCAAAGCAAATGCGAGCCTATGAATCAGCAAAGCTGCATACCTTCGATACCTTTATAAAGCACTATCAACGAGTTAGTGAACAAAAGACTCTGCAAACCTTACATACAGCTGTCGATGTGATGCAGCGCTATTTTACAGGCCGAGAAATCGACCCTGAAATTAAGGTGCTCATGGTGGATGACGGCAGCACGCAGAAAACCCCTACAGGCGAGTGTGCATCGCAGGGGAATGACGCAGAAGCTTCACAATATAATAAAGAGCATCGTCATTTATCAGGTAACAAAAACGATGCTTGGTGTAGTGACTTCCTAGCTTGTGTGTGGTGTAAGCACTTTAGAACCGTAGCCGACCCTGAACATGTATGGCAGCTACTTAGCTATAGGGATTATGTGCTTTCAGATATGGCCGCCAGCGTTTCGGACATTGAGAATAACGAGTTCCAACAAGAAGCAATAGCAGCACTGCATCAGCGAGTCGATGACATATTAGAACAGGTAGCTACAAAAAATATGTTTGCTGTAACTAAGGGCAAAGAATTAATGATAGAAAAAGGTATGCATCCATTTTGGGCGTTTGCCGTTACGTCAGTTAAAAACGTAGGAGATATCTTATGACAGGAGTTGCTGCCGCTGTAGATGCCTGTTTACACATTGATGGGCTAATCAGGTTAATGCCTTATGAAACAGAACGGGTTGAAGCGCTGTCTTCTTTTCTTCTCTGGCAATATATACGTTCAAATAAAGAACAAACCACTCTATTTGGGAACGATTCGTGGTACTCGGAAGGTAACAAGCTGTCTGTAACTTTTAATGATGTTGGGCCTAAGTACCAATATCAACTTAAAGCGCTGACACTTGGAATGTATACCCAAGGTTCAGGTCAAGGTATGGAGCCGCTTGCTTGGGGAACAATTCGAAGAAACATTGGTAATTTGAAGCGGCTAGCAAGATGGTTGGAGAAGTACAATATTGAAAGCTTTTCGGACTTGGATGCGTTACCTGAATTGCGTTTACGCAATATTGTTCTCGATTTAGTACAAGATTCTAACTTACAGAAACACTCGTCATTCGCCCAATCACTTTTAACCGCAATATATTGGTTGAAATTGTACGGAGTAGTTAAGAAAGAGCAATTCTACGACTTAATGAATGAGTATTTATTGCCTTTTTCCTTACTGAAAGAAAAGCGCAGAAACAAGCATTCTGTTATACCCATTCAGATCATGAAGCAAGTTCTTCAAATGTGCGAGGCGCATATTGACGCTGCTGAGCAGATAATTAATGATTGGTATTTATTGCAAAAACAACTGAATGGATTAATCCCGCAGTTATCAACAACAGACTTTAAGTCTTCAACGTATATTAATGGTCTAGATAGCGAAGAAAGTGCTGAACTTAATGAATACTACGAACTAATTAAAAACCTTCGAAGATATACGTTTGTTCTTGTGATTAGCTATACAGGTATGCGCTACAGCGAAGCAATGGCTTTGAGTGATGATTCAGCCATAGAGCGAAATGGTAAATATTTTATTAAATCACTATTGTCTAAAACTACTGATGAAGCCCAAAGTTTAGAATGGGTTACAAATGAAGTTACATACCGAGCTGTAAAATTACTGGCAAGAGTCTGCTCTGTGTATCGTGAAAGAGCAACACTGTTACTTAAATATCATGATGATACATTACCATTAAGCCGAAAATTAAATTTAGAATTCGGCCTAAGCAATAAAATCTTGTTTAGCGTCTCTCCCCATAAAAAGTCATGTGAGTTTTATTTACATACAAAGTTCACTAAAAACGCTTTTAATAATCTAAATAATTTATTCTCTATAAGGGTTTCTGAGCAGGATATCGCTGAGCTTGAACGGATGGGTTGTAATTATCAATCTGTTTCTTCAAGCCACAAGCATTTTAAAGAACCCTATAAAGAAGGCGATTTATTTAATTTCACGGCCCATCAATTTAGGCACACGTTTGCTTGGTTTATTGTTGCAAATCGTCTGGGTGACTTGGATGACATCAAGTATCAGTACAAACATTTAGAGAACATGATGACGTTCGTTTACAGTCAGCGAGGCTATGATTCTATGGAAGAGTTAATAGGTCTCACCGAAAGTTTCTCTGAATTTATGAATTCTCAAGCGATGGAAGACATGGTAGGTGCAGCTCAGGATGGCACATTAGCAGGTAAAGGAGGGCAAAACTTTATTGCCAAACTAACGGAGATATTGGCAGATGACCTGACAACTGGAAATACGCCACATTTCAAAAATATGGAAGAGTTGCTTACGTTTGCCGCTAAGCATACCAACAATTTTAGAGGGTTATCACATGGATACTGCACTAAGGGTGCGGATTGTAAAGTTCGCAATGCCGCTGATCCAAGCCATTGTGTCTGGTGCGATAGCTATATTGCTACCCCAAGACACTTACCACACTGGTTGGTGGTTAAAAAACGTTGTGAGACTCAATTAGCTGCTTTTGAAAAATTTCCAACAGAGATAAAGAAGCGATTCAAAGCTTTCAGTACCGCGTTAAACGACAACCTCGAAGCTGCCAACATCATCATTGACCAGTTAACCATTAAAGTGAAGGAAGCCTGATATGAGCGACTCAAATGAGATAACAATGGTAGATAAAATTGATACTACTTTGTCTGAGATGTCTGCCAACAACGAAAAAATAAATGTTAGCCAAGTAGCAAAGCGCTTAGGCATTTCAAACTCTGCAATATACAAATTCTACCCTGAAAAGATTTCAGATATTCAAACGGCTCAGAAACGTCAAAAAAATAAAGCTGAGTCGGTAACGTTAGGTACGGAAAATGTAAAGCTCAACAAAGAAATTGAGTCGTTGAAGGCGTCTACTAAGGAATATCAAGAGCTTGCAAAAGATTATAAAACGCAGAATGAGTCACTGTGGGAGCACATTCAACAAGTTTACAACATGTACGATGAAATGTTGGCTGAGAGAAATGGTTTTGCTGAAAGGCTCAAACATAGTCACTAGATTTACGAGAAATTATTTAACAACAACCATGAGGTATTTCCGATGAGTAAGAATACAAAGAAAACGTCTAAAGGTGTTGCATCAAAAGCGGCCAAAATACTGACAGATCCAAATGCATCTAAGGCCGCTAAGAAACTCGCAGGCTCTGCGCTATCGCAAAAAGTATCAAGCAAACAAACTGGTGCCGAAATGGAAGACTTTGCATCAAAGGTTTTACAAAGCGATAAGTACAGCAAAGATACAAAGGAGCTTGCAGGATCAGTGTTATCTCAATCAAATAAAAAGCGTTAGTTTTAGTAACAAAATCGAATTTTCCCGCTTAAATTTACTGCTTATTTTAGAGTGAACCCCTCAAAAACTGTTACCACACTCAACGTCAATAAATATGGCGTGGTAACAGTTTTTCGTTTGTCGAAAATGACATTAAGTATACACCCTCAGAAGTAGTTGAGCTGTTAGTCAGTCTGATTAAGCCGCAATCGGGCATGCGTATTTATGACCCTACCGCAGGCTCGGGCGGTATGCTGGTGCAAACCCGTAACTACCTGGCGCGTAATGGTGGCAACCCTGCCAACCTCTCACTGTTCGGCCAAGAAATGAACTTGAATACTTGGGCCATCTGTAAGATGAACATGTTCTTACACGGTGTATACAGCGCGGATATTCGCAAGGGTGATACCTTAGGCAGCCCACAGCACACTCAAGCCGGTGAGCTGATGACCTTTGACCGTGTCATCGCCAACCCACCGTTTAGTTTAAAGAAGTGGGGCAAGGAAGAAGCGGATAATGATGCTTACGGTCGGTTCCCATACGGCACACCCCCTAAAGACTCCGGTGATCTCGCCTTTGTGCAGCACATGATCGCCAGCCTGAACGACGAAGGCGTGATGGGCGTGGTGATGCCTCATGGTGTACTGTTTCGTGGCTCCAGCGAAAAAGCCATTCGCCAAGGCATCTTGCAGGATGACTTATTAGAAGCGGTGATCGGTTTACCAGCAGGTTTGTTCTACGGCACAGGTATTCCGGCAAGTTTGTTAATCATCAATAAGAACAAACGTGCCGCACGCTTGCGCAAGGTGTTGTTCATCAACGCCGAGCTGGAATATGCAGAGGGTAAAAACCAGAACACGCTGCGTGCGCAAGATATTGCCAAGATAGTGCAAACCTTCGATGACTACGCAGAAGTGAAGCGCTACTCCAAAGTTGTCACCATCGCTGAGATTGCCGAAAACGATTACAACTTAAATATCCGCCGTTACGCCGACACTAGCCCACCACCGGAGATCTTCGACGTGCGCGCCATCTTGCACGGCGGTATTCCGGTACGCGAAGTTGAAAGTGACTACATCCGCGAAGAAATCTTAGGCGACTTCGATGTGTCATTGGTGTTTGCGCAAAGAGACTCTGACTACTTTGAGTTTAAGCCTGAGATCGACAGTAAAGAAAAGATCCGCGAACTGGCCGGTGAGGCTGATGCACAAGTCATCACTCAACTAGAGCGCTGGTGGGATAAATATCAGGTGTCGCTTAAAGATCTGAATGCCCAAGTAGCCGAAGCCGAAAGCCTAATGCAGAGCTTTCTGCAGGAGCTAGGATATGAGTGATTTTGTTCCTGAAGGGTGGAAGATTAAAACTATAAGTGAAGTTTGTGATATCGCTATTGGTGGTACTCCAAGCCGTTCTGTGCCTGAGTATTGGGACTCCACGAAAACATCAGATAACCCATGGGTATCGATAAGAGATCTCAGTCAGCCTTTAATTTTTGATACATCTGAATACATTACAGATGCAGGCGTAAAGCGTTCTAATGTTAAGTTGGTGAAAAAAGGGACAGTTTTGATGAGCTTTAAACTGTCTGTTGGTCGAGTGGCATTCGCTGGCCGTGACCTTTACACAAATGAAGCAATTTGTGCATTTTTACCTAAAACAGATGATGCTTTGCTAAATCAATATTTATACCAAGGGTTACAGCAATGGAACCTCCTAGAAAACATTGATCAGGCGGTAAAAGGTGTAACTCTTAATAAAGAAAAAATAAATAAAATAGAAGCATTACTACCCCCACTCCCCGAGCAACAAAAAATCGCCAGTATACTGTCATCGGTCGATGAGGTGATTGAAAAAACCTGCGCGCAAATTAATAAGCTGAAAGATCTTAAAACCGGCATGATGCAAGAGCTGCTCACCAAAGGCATAGGGTCGGGTGGCGTTCCGCACACCGAGTTCAAAGATTCCCCTGTGGGGCGGATACCAGCTGAATGGGAAACAGTGCAATTTAAAGATGTTTTTTCAGATTATAAATATGGACCACGTTTTAGCTCAAATGACTACAGCCAAAGTGGTAATGTCAAAACTATTCGAGGGACAGATTTGTCTAGTGATGGCGAAGTTAGTTACTCACAAGTACCTACTGCCAGCATAGACCCAAAAGTAGTGGAAAACCATCGGTTGAAAGATGGAGATCTAATAATGATTACTACAGCTGAATGTGGTTCATCAGCAGTTTTTAGAGAGCAGCAGATCCCGTATATTGCCAGTGCTTACGCCATAAAGTTGTCACCTACAAATAAGGTTTCTCCTGAGTTTATTAAATACTTTATGCAAACATCGATAGCAATCAGTCAGATTGAATCGTTTATCCGTAAAGGTACAGTTGCAAACTTACCCGGTTCTGATGTCATGAACATTGTTCTTGCCCTGCCTACACTTGCTGAGCAAAATAAAATTGCATCGATACTTCTAGCTTTAGATGCTCGAGTTAGTAATGTTTCGCACAAAGTCTCCTACTTAACTTCATTAAAAAAAGCCCTTATGCAAGATCTACTCACCGGTAAAGTGCGGGTTAATGTGGCTAACGTAAGCGCTGAGCAACAGGAGGCAGTGGCTGGCTAAGGTTCGCTGTTATGTGCGAACCTAGTCTGCTAAGCAGGGATAACTATGTTTAAGGATGAAGAACTAAAAGTAGAGCAGCCAGCCATTGAGCAGCTAATCAAACTGGGTTGGAGCTATCTACCCGGTTCGGCGCTTGCGCCGGCCGCAGGCGCCTTACCGGGCTCGGCGCTAACTCCAGCCGCGGGCGCTTCTCCTGCGGCTGGCGTTTCCGATGCTGCCGAGCGTCAGTATTACAGTGATGTGGTGCTGGTGAATCGTCTTGAGGCAGCGTTGCGCAAGCTCAACCCGTGGATCAGTGATGAAAACTTGCGCAAGGTGATGCGAGAGATAACGCACCCCAACCATGCGGCGCTGATGGAGTATAACCACGACATCTATCAAAAGCTGGTTAACTATCTGTCGGTCGAGCAAGACCTAGGCAAAGGTCGCAAAGGGCAGACCGTTAAGATTATCGACTTCGATAACCCCGGCAATAACGACTTTTTATGCACCAGCCAATTTAAGATTGAAGGCGTTAACCAGAATATTATTCCCGATATTATCTGCTTCGTGAACGGCCTGCCGCTGGCGGTGATTGAATGTAAATCCCCTTACATTGCCGATGCCATGAGTGAAGGCATTAATCAGCTACGTCGCTATGCTAACTTACGTTATCCAGAAGAACACGAAGGCGCACAAAAGCTGTTTTGGTACAACCAGCTGATGATCAGCACCTGTCGTGATCAAGCTAAAGTCGGCACCATTAGTTCCAGCAGCCAGTATTACAGCGATTGGAAAGACGCTCATCCCTATAGCGACGCCGACATTCGCGCTATGGCGGCCAATGAGAAAGCCGACCCTGAACCAATGGCTGGCATAGCTGAAGCCCCGTTAATAGATTACTCGCAACAGTCTGCATCGACGACTGACATTACCGCCCAGCAACGATTGTTGGCCGGCATGTTTGATTGCGCGAGCTTTCTCGATCTGATCCGCGACTTTGTAATTTTCGAGCCGATTGATGGTCGCCTCATTAAAAAAGTGGCGCGGTATCAACAGTACCGTGCGGTGAACAAGGTTATCCAACGCCTAAAAAGTGGGGCAGACCGCAAAGCCAAGTCGGGCGTAGTCTGGCACACCCAAGGCTCGGGTAAATCGCTAACCATGGTGATGCTGGCGACCAAGATGCGCCGTGATGCCGAGTTACAACAATATAAGCTGGTGTTTATTACCGACCGTACCCAGCTAGACTCGCAGTTGTCTAACACCTTTCGGGCCGCACAAAGTGAAACCATCTACAACGCCGGTTCGGTGTCCGAGCTTAAAACACTACTGGCGCGGGACTCCTCCGACATTGTTACTGCCATGGTGCAAAAGTTTCAGGAGGCAGAAGCAGAGGGCGATTTCAGTAATCTTAACCCCAGTGACAAAATCATAGTGCTGGCCGACGAAGCGCACCGTACTCAGTTTGGTAACTTGGCCGCGACCATTAATGCCGCTTTACCTAATGCGCCTAAGATTGGCTTTACTGGTACACCCTTGCTCAAATCACAAAAGATGAGTGATGCCTTCGGTGGCTACATCGATGAATACAAGATCAACGAAGCGGTAGAAGACGGCGCTACCGTACGCATTATCTATGAAGGCAGGCAAGTACAAACCGAGGTAGTCGGTAAGCCGCTCGATGCGTTGTTTGATGAATATTTTAGTAGCTACAGCGAAGACGATAAGCGCGAAATAAAAAAGAAATACGGTGTAGAACGCGCAATACGCGAAGCACCGATGCGTATTCGCTGGGTATGTATCGACTTGCTCAAGCATTATCGTGAACACATACAGCCCAACGGCTTAAAAGCCATGATAGTGGTAGGCAGCCGTTATGCCGCCGTGTTATTTAAAGAAGCACTCGATGACTTAAAAGCACCTCAGTCTGAGGTGATTATCTCGGGCAATCATAACGACGAACCCATGTTTGCTCCTTACACTCAAGGCGCTAAACACAAACAGGCGATCAGCAACTTCTCAAAGCCGCTCGGCACGGGTAAAGACCAAGACCCGACCGCATTTTTGATCGTGAAAGACATGCTGCTCACCGGCTTTGATGCGCCTATTGCGCAAGTGATGTATATCGACCGCAGCTTAAAAGGTCACACCTTGATGCAAGCCATTGCTCGGGTAAACCGCACCTATGCAAACGAGCACGGGACTAAGCAAGCAGGCTTTGTGGTGGACTATCACGGCTTGTCCTATCATTTAGCCAGCGCACTCGATGACTATAGTAGCGAAGACGTAGAAGGCACTTATCACTCGTTAAAGGACGAGATCCCAAAGCTTAAGGCTACTCACACTCGGGTAGCGCAGGTATTTAAAGGGCTTAAGGGCAATGATGTTGATGACTATGTACTGTTCTTAAAAGACGAGGTTACTCGCCAACAGTTTGAGATGGCGTTTAAACGCTTTGCTAAACAGATGGACGTGGTGTTGCCTGACGTGGCCGCCAAGCCGTTTATCCCCGACCTAAAGCTGTGGGGTAAGGTACAAAATGGTGCACGGCTTAAGTATCGTGAAAAAGGTATGGATCTTAAAGAGGTTGGTGCCAAGGTTCGTAAGTTGGTGGAAGAGCACATTCTTAGTACCGGCGTAGATCCTAAAATTAAGCCCATTGATCTGATGGCTGCTAACTTTAGCCAAACCGTGCAACAGATAAAATCCCCTGAGTCACAAGCCTCAGAGATTGAAAGTGCCATTAAGCATCACCTTAACGTGAACTTAGACGATGATCCTGAATACTACCGGTCGTTGAGTTTGCGCCTGCAAGACATTATTGAAAAGACCAACGGCAAGTGGGAAGAGCAAGTTCAGCTGTTGATGGTGTTTCGTAGCCAGATGAACACTGAGCGTACTCAGGCCGCCAGCGACTTAGGCTTAAGCGATACCGAGTTTGCCTTTTACAATATCCTAATGGCCGAAGTGGTCAGCCATAGCGGTGAAGACACGGTAAGTGAAACGGTACACGACGAAATTAAAACTAGCAGCCAAAGCTTGGTGAGTATGTTTGATGAAGCCACGCAAATTGTCGACTTCTTCGCTAAGCCCGATGAAGTGAAACGCATGAAAAAAGCCATTAAGCGCACTATCATAGACTGCTCCTATAGCGATAAAAATATCGTAAATATAGTGCAAGATCGCTTTATGGAGCTGGCACAAACCCGCTTTGGCGCGAACAGTCAGTGATGCTTAAATGAAAATAAATAGGTTAAACGAAGCTAAGTACCGTGATGGTAATGGTTTCATCGTTGAGGTGATCCGTACATCTAGACGCAAGTCTGCCGATCTACGAGTAGAAGAAGGTGCGGTATCGGTGGTGGTGCCTGTAGTGGTCAAGTAAAAGTGGCCACGGTTTTAGAGTTTTTCCAAAACAATCGTTCAGACTCGTTT
>NZ_JBHTJS010000048.1:0-118326 GCF_042676125.1 Oceanisphaera ostreae | reverse complement strand
GACGTTATTATTCAACGATCAGCTTCCGAGCATTTTTTACACCAAGTCGGAAGCTGAATAGTTACAAAAATCTTTAGTTTCGATCTTTTAGCTAGGCTCTTGGTATTGGATATTAGGCTCTGTTACTTGCTTTTCTCGTAGACCCGATCACACTTTAAAGAGCAAAGCCAAACGATGGCCTTGATTTATCTCTAGTTTGTTTTTATCCCCAGCCTGCTTGAGTATACTTAGAGAGTATTATTGGATTATCACTTATAGGGCCGGCCTGAATAAAAGGAAGCGCATTAAATGATTAAGCACACAGTTTTGCACCCACAGCACCTAGCAGCGGGTGCCAAGATGGTCGACTTTCACGGTTGGAATATGCCTATTCAATATGCCTCTCAGCTGGATGAGCATCATATTGTGCGTACCGACGCCGGCATGTTCGATGTGTCCCACATGACGATTGTTGATGTGACAGGCAGCGAGGCAAAACCGTTTTTGCAAAAGTTACTCGCTAATGACGTAGCGCGTATCACCGAAAACGGTAAAGCCATTTACAGTGGCATGCTCAATGAACAAGGCGGTGTTATTGATGATCTCATTGTTTATTTAATGGCTGACGAGTTTTATCGCCTGATCGTCAACTCTGCAACCAGAGATAAAGATCTGGCGTGGATGAACAAGCAACAACAGCAGTATGACGTTGCGCTCACCGAACGCGCCGAACTGGCTATGGTGGCCATACAGGGGCCAAATGCTAAAGCCAAAGTGGCTCAAGTGCTTACTCCCGAACAAAATAAAACCATTGAGGGGCTTAAGCCTTTTTATGGTGTTCAAGCGGATGATTTTTTTATTGCCACCACCGGCTATACCGGAGAAGACGGATACGAAATAATAGTGCCCGAAGCCCAAGTCACTGAGTTGTGGGATAATTTGCTTGCGGTCGGTGTTAAGCCTTGTGGTCTGGGTGCGCGCGATACCCTTCGTTTAGAAGCCGGTATGAACTTGTATGGCCAAGACATGGACGAAACAGTGTCACCGCTGGCCGCCAACATGGCTTGGACCATCGCCTGGGAACCAGACTCGCGAGACTTTATTGGCCGTGCGGCGTTGCAAGCTCAAAAGGCCGATGGCAGCCAACCCAAGCTAGTGGGGGTGGTAATGAAAGAAAAAGGCGTGTTGCGCACGGGTACCGCAATTCGTTTTATTGATGAACAAGGTCAAGAGCAACACGGCATTATCACCTCGGGCAGCTTCTCGCCTACACTTGGTCACAGCATTGCATTGGCGCGGGTGCCTCGCTCTATTGGTACTCAAGCGGAAGTGGAAATGCGTAAAAAATGGGTGTCGGTATCTATCGTTAAACCCACGTTCGTACGTTTCGGTAAAGCTATCGCAGCTATTTAACAAAAATTTAAGCATTAAAAGGAACCATTAAATGAGCAATCTTCCTAGTGAACTGAAATATGCCCGCTCCCACGAATGGGTACGCCTAGAAGCAAACGGAGAAGTCGTGGTTGGTATTTCTGAGCACGCCCAAGACTTGTTGGGTGATATGGTGTTTGTTGAGTTACCAGAAGTAGGGCGCACCCTAGACGCCAGCGAAGAGTGTGCGGTGGTGGAGTCGGTAAAAGCCGCGTCAGATATCTATGCTCCCGTAAGTGGCGAGGTGATTGCCATTAACGAAGAATTAGAAGATAGCCCCGAATTAGTTAACTCAGATCCTTATGGAGATGGCTGGTTGTTCCGTATCAAGCTGGCAGACGAGTCCGATTTAGACGAGCTTCTTGATGCAACTGAATACCAAAGCAGCATCGACGAAGAGTAAAACATCGTGAAGGGTTAAAGGTGAAGGGTGAAGAGAACGACATAACACTCATTCCAGAACCGAGCCTAAACCTGTTTTTTGCAACGAGTCGTTGCGAATAAGTCTTAAGGCAGGCCTGCAGGCTTGTCCTCTTTACCCTTCACTCTTCACATTAACTTTCTGTGGCAAAAATGCTCTTTAAGTTTTTCAGTCGCTATAACTGACAGCGGTTAAGGAAGTGAACATGATCCCGTCTTTGTTTGAACTTGAGCAACATAATGCATTTATTGGTCGCCATATCGGGCCAAATGAGCAAGACATTGCACACATGCTGACCGTTATCGGAGCTGGGTCTGTGGATGAACTTATTCATCAGACCGTGCCCGCCAACATTCTTAATGACCAGCCGCTGGGCATTGGCGCTAGTCGCACCGAAGTAGAAGCGCTGGCTTATTTAAAGTCGCTGGCGCAAAAAAATAAGATCAATAAAAGCTATATCGGCATGGGGTATCACGACACCCATGTGCCCTTGGTGATCCAGCGTAATGTACTGGAAAATCCTGGCTGGTATACGGCGTACACGCCATATCAGCCAGAAATTGCCCAAGGCCGATTAGAGGCACTGCTCAACTTCCAACAACTAACCCAAGATCTGACGGGGCTCGACTTGGCCAGTGCGTCATTGCTTGATGAAGCCACTGCCGCCGCCGAAGCCATGGCGTTGGCCAAGCGTGTCAGTAAAAATAAACAGGCTAATACCTTTTTTATTGCCGACGATGTACACCCACAAACCATAGACGTAGTGCAAGAGCGTGCGAGTCATTATGGCTTCGAAATAACCATAGCGCCTGCGGCAGAGGTGTTGAAGCATTCGGTGTTTGGCGCCTTATTTCAGTATCCCTCTACCACTGGGCAAATCTGTAATATCAGCGAATTAATTGCTGGGGTACAAGCGCAAAAAGGCGTCGCTTGTGTGGCGGCCGATATCTTGTCGCTAGTACTGCTTAAGGCCCCTGGCGAACTGGGTGCCGATGTGGTGTTAGGCAACGCTCAGCGCTTTGGCGTGCCTATGGGCTATGGCGGCCCGCACGCGGCATTTTTTGCTACTCGCGATGCCTATAAACGCTCTTTGCCTGGTCGTATTATTGGAGTATCTAAAGATACCCGTGGCAAGCCGGCTTTACGCATGGCCATGCAAACCCGTGAGCAACATATCCGCCGAGAAAAGGCCAATTCCAATATCTGTACCGCTCAGGTACTGCTGGCGAATATGTCGAGCTTTTATGCGGTATATCATGGGCCCGAGGGGCTTAAGCGCATTGCTACCCGCGTGCATCGCCTCACCGATATTCTGGCAGAGGGGCTAACTCAGCAGGGCATGACGCTGCGCCACGACACGTGGTTTGACACCATAACGGTGCAAGTCAGCGAACAAGACAAAGACGCTATTATCGCTCGAGCATTAGCACAAGGCGTGAACCTGCGCACCGATGTTAGTGATGCATTAGGCGTGTCATTGTCGGAAACTACCACTCGTGACGATGTGTCTGAGCTGTTCGATATTTTCTTAGAGCAAGGCCATGGCCTTGACGTAGAGCAGTTGGATATTAAGGCAACACAAAGCAGTCATTCTATTCCTCAAGAGCTAGTGCGAGATAGTGCAGTCTTAAGCCACGAGGTGTTTAACCGCTACCACTCAGAAACTGAGATGCTGCGCTATATCCATAAGCTAGAAATGAAAGACATGGCGCTTAATTACAGCATGATTGCGCTAGGTTCGTGCACCATGAAGCTAAATGCGACTGCCGAAATGATGGCTATTAGTTGGCCCGAGCTGGCACAACTGCATCCCTTTGCTCCATTGAGCCAGACTCAGGGCTACCAGCAAATTATTGCCGAGTTAGAAAGTTGGCTGGTTAAAATTACCGGTTACGATGCCATTTGTATTCAGCCCAACTCGGGCGCGCAAGGTGAATACGCCGGTTTGTTGGCCATTAAGAAGTACCATGAATCCCGTGATGATCATCATCGAGATATTTGCCTGATCCCAAGCTCTGCCCACGGCACTAACCCTGCATCTGCACAAATGGCCAACATGAAAGTGATTGTGGTGGCGTGCGATAAACTGGGCAATATCGACATGGTTGATCTTAAGTCTAAGGCGCAAGAGGCGGGTGATAACTTGTCTTGCGTCATGGTCACTTACCCCTCGACTCACGGCGTGTATGAAGAAAACATTCGAGAAGTGTGTGAAGTCATCCACAGTCACGGCGGCCAAGTGTACATGGATGGTGCCAATATGAATGCGCAGGTGGGGATCACCTCTCCTGGCTTTATTGGCGGAGATGTTTCTCATCTTAATTTACACAAAACCTTTGCTATTCCCCACGGTGGTGGTGGCCCTGGCATGGGACCTATCGGCGTTAAGGCACACTTGGCCCCGTTTGTGGCCGGCCATGCGGTGATAAAAACCGACAAGCCCAGCCGCGATAACGGTGCCGTGTCGGCTGCGCCATTTGGCTCAGCCAGTATCTTGCCCATCAGCTGGATGTATACCGCATTACTGGGAGATGAAGGGCTAAAGCGGGCCAGTCAGGTGGCGATACTTAACGCCAACTATCTGATGAAGAGCTTGGCAGATGACTATCCCATTTTGTATACCGGGCGTAATGGTCGCGTCGCTCACGAATGCATCGTGGACTTGCGGCCATTAAAAGAGAGCAGTGGCATTAGCGAAATGGACATTGCCAAGCGCCTTAATGACTATGGCTTTCATGCGCCGACCATGAGTTTTCCGGTGGCGGGCACTTTAATGATAGAACCCACCGAGTCGGAGTCTAAAGTTGAAATTGACCGCTTTATTGCGGCCATGAAACAGATCCGTGAAGAAATTCGTCATGTAGAAAATGGCATTTGGACACGGGAAGACAACCCACTGGTGCATGCACCCCATACGCAAGATGACATTATGGATGCACAGTGGAACCGCGCCTATAGCCGAGAGCTGGCGGCCTTTCCTACCGCTGAGGTGCGACGCGCTAAATTTTGGCCGACCGTTAATCGAATTGATGATGTTTATGGCGACCGTAATTTATTCTGCAGCTGTTTACCTACCTCAGCCTATGAATAAATAGTACTAAGCGCCCAGCGCCAAGCTAGATATAAAGCAGCTCTTAACTCCTAACACTCGTTAGGAATTAAGGGCTGCTTTTTAGTTTCTGGCAGCGATGAGTTATACCTATCGGAGAACGTAACTGATCTATTTAGCCTCCTGTAAAAGCCGAATAAAGGGGCCACTCCATCGACACGCTGCAAGCACACCCTTGTGGTGCTCAAACACATAGGTCACAACACAAAGCTAAAGATTCTCTTGCCACGGAATACACGGAAGAACACGGCAAAATAGAGAGCAGATCTGAACGGGATCTTGATGGTAACAGCGGAGATTAGACCTAAGAAAAAGTGACAGACGAAAAAGAGGCTGAATATGTAGGTTGCTTTGGGTATTGTCTTTAAATCGGTGAAGAGGAAAGGGGCGGGCGAGCTTATACACACCAATCACTTAACTCATCACCGACAGAAATAGTCTTAACGACGCGTTGTTTTATCGTTGAATGCTGGCCAAAACGGCAGTTAGTAGATATGGTAAATAGGCTATATTCAACATTAAGCGGTTTTACTACTTAATTATCAGGAGGCGCTATGAGCCAGAAATATGAAGCAGAACGAGCGGTACTACTGGAAGATGTAAAGCAGGTACTTAAAGATGCGGAATCGCTCTATAAGGCAGCGGTTGACGATGGCACTAAAGAAGGTAAGGCGTTAAAGGAAAAGCTGAAAGCCCAATTAGGCAAGGCACAGCAGCAGTATGCCGAGTTGGAAGGCACTGTAATAGAGCGCACCCGCCAAGCTGCCGCTAGCACCAACGATCTAGTTCATGAAAAGCCTTATCATGCCATTGGTATTGCTGCCGTGGTTGGCCTGATCTTAGGTGCATTTTTAAGCCGTTGCGGCCGCTAAGGGCGGTGTGTTACCAGAGCACCGCGTTAACGTTGTGGCGCTCTGGGTAATGGTTAACGCGTATTATAAAGCTTTACTCTCTGTCGGGTTGCGGTCACGCCAATGCCCGACAGCACTTTTATGCAAAGGACGGTTTATTAATGAGTAGCCAAATCAATTCGTTGAAGGAGTTGCTGCATACCGTTACCGAGCTGCTATTTGTACGCTTTAAAATGGCCCGTATCGAGTTTGTTGCACAAAAAGAGCGCATGGTGCGGCTGGGCATACTGGCATTTATGGCGGTAATGTTATTTTTAATGTCTTACATTAGTTTGTTGTTTGGTTTGAACGTGGTGTTGTCGCCCGTTGCTAAAGTGTGGGTGTTTTTTACTTTGTCTGCGGTATTGTTATTGCTGATGATATGGGCATTTTGGTCTATTAGTCGCAATTTAGCGGGGCAACGGCGATTTTTGGCGAATACACTACATGAACTGCAAGAAGATGTAGCTTATGTGCAAGGCAAAAAGACCATGGCCGATTGGTCGTTAAAGGAGTAGCCCATGCACAAGTCATTAAAAGAAGAGCAGCAATTATTACAACTACAAGCCGAAGCACTTCGGCTTAAGTTATTGACCAATCAACTACGTCGTCAGCAAGAGAATGCAGGGGCTGGTTTACTGGATCTTGCCAGCCAACTCCCCAAGGCCGGTTTAGTGTGGCGGCTGGCTAACAAGCCGCGTAAGCTTAGAAGTAAGCTACTACTGGGTGCCGGCCTGCTAGCGGTACTATATCTGCGTTTTTAACCGTTAAAAAGTACGTGAAGCGCGATGGGTAAAGGGTGAAGGGTGAAGAGGACAACACAACAGCTAAACACCCTTCACTTAAGTTAGCTTCGATAATCCCCTATATCGGGCCTGCGGCTGGGGCCATTTAGGGCAATATCTACGGGATGGAAGGCTTTAATGGCTTCAAAGCAAAAATCACCAACCGCCCGGTGCAAAGCTTGAGGGTCATGATTGGTGATAATAATGACACTTTTTGCTAAGTTTCGACGCCGACGTAACAAATGCCCCAAAAAGCTCGACTGACTTTCAGGAAGCCGTGCGCGGTTAGCCGCTACTTCATCGATAATAAGTAAGTCCACTTCTTCTAATGCTCGACGATATTGATTACGCGTTTCTTGTTCTTCAAGTACCCCAAAAAACAATCTATCGACTACCGAAGCCCATTGCTGAAAAATAACCGACTTTTGATGTTGGTAAATAAGGTCGTGGGCGATGGCGCCGGCGAGTGTTGACTTACCTGTGCCGAAGTCACCATAAATGAGAATGGCGGCCCCACCTTTTTCTTTCCAATGGTCAAAGGCATTAATAAAATGGTGAGCGGTATCAATATGGTGACCTAACGCTGGGTCGTCCCGGTCCATATTGTCGAACACCCACTCAGAATTAAGATCGGCCTGAGCTAGCAGTCGCTCGGTGCGTTGCTGTTTCGCTTGAGCCTGTGCTTGTTGCACATCAATATTTGCTTGTTGCTCATATTGGCGTTTAAGTTCGAAGTAATCGTACTCGGGCAGGGTTCCACCGGCGCGTAACTTCTGTAGATGGCTAAGCACCTGCTTTACTTCACCACCGGCAGCGGCTGGGGTGGTGTCTTTTTGTGGTTTAGGGCGACGACGGCGACGAGCAATGTCATTTAGGTCGGCGGCAATTTCTTCAGCTGTCTTTTTCATCAGATCCGCAGTCCTCTTGCTTATTAACGTGTGGAGTGTCGGCGTTAAGGCGCAAGGCCTCCGCCATCATTTGTTGAGCCCGCTTACTGGGGCCTGAGTCGGTTTTGACTGGCAACTGTTGGTAACCTGCATCCGGTTGAGGGGCAGAAACTCGCTTGATGCTGCGTTGGTTCTTTAGCTTGCGAACTAATTTCAACATCCATTGATGCTGGTTTTCAAACACTTCGGGCCGGCCCAGCCAATAAGCAATAAACTCACCTAATTCGGTTTCGTCTATATGGCTATCCAGTAAACCACATAATCGCGCCAAGCCGTCGAACTGTTCATCTGGTCGCCATTGCGGGTGCATAGCAAACTGGCGAGAAGGCAGTGCAACTAAGCCCTGAA
Source organism: Oceanisphaera ostreae (assembly GCF_042676125.1). Taxonomy (NCBI): domain Bacteria; kingdom Pseudomonadati; phylum Pseudomonadota; class Gammaproteobacteria; order Aeromonadales; family Aeromonadaceae; genus Oceanisphaera; species Oceanisphaera ostreae. The sequence goes on along the minus strand of NZ_JBHTJS010000048.1, from coordinate 110,416 downwards.
GTCGTTTTAGCGGCAATGAAAATACGGCACCATGGTAATGCTGAGGGTGCGGGTTTTCTAGCAAACTTAACAAACCGACTGCCAGCAACTCATCAATGAGCTCGGTCAGTGTAGCGGGCGTGACACGATAACGATATCCCCCATCACCTTGCACCGCCAATGCTTTACCTAACACCGGGTAATCTAGTGCTTGAGTTTGGTCACCACGGGCCTGATGTTGTAGATACAACTGATACAGGCTGCGCGCTGGGTGCGATAACTTAGGGGAGGTCAGCGCCTGATATTCTGCCGGTGTCATTGTATGTTACGACTCCAATAGTAAACGACTGCCACTGCTCTGTTACGTCTTTGTTGTTTAATGGAGCTATTAATAGCTAAGCTGCTTTAAATAGCTGCGAAAACTTTCGCCTAGCTCGGGATGGCGTAAGCCAAACTCAACATTTGCCATCATCAGACCCAGCTTATTGCCACAGTCATGGCTTTTACCCGTAATGTGATGGGCGGCTACCGATTGTTGCTCCATCAACATAGCGATGGTGTCCGTTAACTGAACCTCATCGCCTTTGCCTTGTGGAGTTTTGCTTAATAGTGGCCATATATCTGCAGATAATACATAACGACCCACTACCGCTAAGTTAGAGGGCGCCTCTTCGCGTAGTGGCTTTTCTACCATGGCTTTAATGGACGCTGATTCGCCTTGCGCCAAGGTGCGAGCGCCAATATCTACGATACCAAACTGGTCGACTTGTTCTTCGGCCACCGGCTCCACTAAAATTTGGCTGTGACCGCTGTTCTTAAAAGCGTCGATCATGGCGGCAAGGTTGTCCTGTTGTAAATTACAACTGGCATCATCAATCAGTACGTCGGGCAGCAGAATGGCAAACGGCTCATCGCCGACTAGCGGGCGGGCACACAAAATAGCATGACCGAGGCCTTTGGCTTCCCCTTGACGCACATGCATGATGGTTACGTCGGGTGGACAGATGCGCTTTACCTCATCAAGTAATTGGCGCTTTACCCGCTTTTCTAGGGTGGCTTCTAATTCAAAGCTGGTATCAAAATGGTTTTCAATCGAGTTTTTACTGGCATGAGTAACTAGCACAATTTCTTTGATGCCGGCTTTTACCGCTTCGTTAACCACATATTGGATTAATGGCTTATCAACTACCGGTAACATTTCTTTAGGAATGGCCTTGGTGGCCGGCAGCATACGAGTACCTAATCCCGCAACCGGGATCACGGCTTTACGGATCAAAGGCAATGCTGTGGTCGTTTTCTGAAAGCTGTCATCAGTGAGATTTGCAGAGGTAGCTGAAGGCTTGGTCGAGGGCATAATAGTCATCACAATAAACAAGAATGGCTTATGATAACCAATAGCGACCCTCCCGACTATATTGGGAGGGTCAGATTGGCCGATCTGTTTAGTTTGACGAGCTACTCTGTGAGTAAGTGTCGGTTTTTTTCTACCGTAGCGGGGCCAATACCACTGACCTTCGCTAAGTCATCTACCGAGTCAAAAGGGCCATTCTCCTCGCGATATTCAACAATGGCCTTGGCTTTAGCCGCACCCACACCTGTTAACATAGCGAGTTGTTCTACATTGGCATCATTAATGTTAATGCTGGTAATAACTGCATCTTGAGCGGGTGGGGAGGTAGTTTCTTGAGCCAAGGTTGGCGTTGAAACGGCTAATAGTGCGACCAACATGGTCGACAGTAATGTCCTATTCATACCATCACTCCTTAATGAGAATGTGCTTATTTTTTGTCCAGTGGACACTGTTAAGCCTTGACCATAAGTAGCATTACCGCTAGTGATTGTTTAAAAAACAACCAGTGAAGGTAGGGGCAGAGCAGGGAAGGGGTAGAAAGGGGGGATAAAAAAACCGGCCGCAGCCGGTTAAATTAAGGTAAGACTTTTTTGAAAGGTTTAACGATAACAGACTCATATACGCCAGCTGCCACATAAGGGTCAGCATCTGCCCACGCTTGGGCGGCACTTAAAGAGCTAAACTCAGCAATCACAGTGCTGCCACTAAAACCCGCCTCGCCCGGATCTTCGGCATCAATGGCAGGGTTTGGGCCTGCTACTAATAAACGACCTTCTTCAGCTAATGCCTGCAAACGGCCTAAGTGAGCGGGGCGCGCCTCTTTACGTAACGGCAAGCTGTTTGCTTTATCCTGAGCAAAAATAACATACCACATGATGTGTTTTCCTTGTTGTGGGGTGAAAAAACGGGTTAACAATAAAAATAGAAGGTCACTTAAGTAACCTTCTATTGATTGCAACACCAATAAACGTGAGCAGAGTTATTTCTCTATAGTTTGCTGGTGGCGATACAGATAAATGACGGTGGCAAAGGTGAACAGCAGCGTCAAGCCCAACAAGCCAAACACTTTAAAGTTAACCCACACCTCTTGCGACAGGCTGAAAGCCACATACACATTGAGTGCACCGCATACGGCAAAAAACAGCGCCCAAGCAACGTTGGCTTTATCCCAGATATTGTCGGGCAGCGTCATTTCTTTGCCCAACATTTGCTTGATCAAATTTCTGCCAAAACCGTAACGGCTTACTAACAGCCCGATGGCAAACAGGCCATTAACGGCGGTTACCTTCCATTTAATAAAGGCATCGTTTTGGAAGAACATGGTCAGGCCGCCAAAAAATATCACCAGCACTAAAGTAATCAGGTGCATTTTTTCGAGCTTTTTATGCTTAAACCAAAAAAACAGCATCTGAATGCAAGTAGTGGCCATTAGAGCACCGGTTGCGGCATAGATATCTACGGTTTTATAAACCGCGAAAAAAATGATCAGGGGGATAAATTCGACAAGCTGTTTCATTAGAGGTAATCCAAGCCAAGCTACAAATATAACGACAGTTTACCTATCGCACACACTGCTGGCAAAGCATTGCTTGTTTAGAGCTAAGGAGAAGCACACTGCACAGCTGAAGGCTTGTCCGCTACCCGGTGTGGCCGTCGAGCCTTACCTGTTACAGATAAAGTGTTAAAAATATATGCTCGAAGCGTCAACCCAATTGGTACTATCTGTAGTGTCAGCTTTTTTTAAGGTTTTATAATGGATATTTACCCTGTATTTTGCCGAAATATGAGTGAGTTACCACCCAAGGCGTCGCTGGTGGTGGGGTTTAGCGGCGGGCTAGACTCTACCGTACTGCTGGCGTTGGCTGCTCGTTTAGCAAAAGACGGGGGCATAGCTGTTAGGGCGCTGCACATTGCTCATGGCTTGCAGTCGGCTGCAACAGCTTGGCCGGCGCACTGTATTCAAGTAGCCGAGCGGCTTGGCATCGCCTGCCAAACAATTAGGGTTCAGGTGAAGTTAGGGCCAAGAGTGAGTGTGGAGGCGGCCGCTCGGGATGCACGCTACCTCGCACTGGCTGATGCGATGCAGCCCAACGAGATATTATTAACGGGGCACCACCAAGATGATCAGGCCGAAACATTATTGCTGGCGCTAAAGCGGGGGGCTGGCATAGCAGGGCTTGCTGCCATGCCAAAACAAAAGCCCTTTGGGCCAGGTCAGCAATGGCGGCCATTATTAAGCTGCTCGCGCTTATCATTGGAGGCGTACGCGCAAGAACAAAATTTGAGCTGGGTAGAAGACCCCAGTAATAGCGATAATGCGTTTGATCGTAATTTTTTGCGTAATTGCGTTTTGCCCCGTTTGTTGGCGCAATGGCCCTCATTTAATGAAACGCTGTCTCGTAGTACAGAGTTATGTGCCGAGCAAATGAGTTTGGCGCAAGAGGTAGCGGAGCAAGACTTACCCGCGTTGCTGAATACGGCGGGCGGCCTCGTTATTAACGGCTTACAAGCATTAAGCTCGGCGCGGCGCGCAAACGTGTTACGCCACTGGTTACAGTTGCATCATGTTCATCCGAGTCGTAGCCAGTTGCAGGCCATCTGGCAAGAAGTTGCGCAGGCACGGATTGACGCCAATCCTGAAGTCCGTTTGGGAGAGTCTAAAATATGCCGTTATCAAGGTGCTCTTTATGTACCTATGCCAATGGCTGAGCCTCAGCCCTTAGCTAGCCTTATGGCTGACCAGTGGCAGTCTTGCGGTGTTGGTCAACTAAAGTTGAGTGCCGTTAGTCAGGGGGCCGATTTAAATGCTGAGTTGGATCCGGGGCATATGCGCATTGAGTTTCAGATACCTGGTCTGCGCGCCCAGCCGGTTGGCCGCGTGGGCTCTCGGCCACTAAAAAAACTCTGGCAAGAGTACGGCGTTCCGCCTTGGCAACGTGCCCACATTCCGCTGCTGATGCAGGGGGATGCACTGGTGGCAGCCCTCGGCCTGTTTGTGTGCCAAGAGTACAGCACCAGCCCTGCAGAAGCCGGCTGGCGGATGGAATGGAAAGAAAGCCGTAGGCTTTAAGCCAGAAGCTGTAAGTTAAAAGCTAACCTCGAACCTAGAACCTGCAGAATCGATGCTCTGACCGTCATCCAGACAGACTCTGTGAAGGGTAAAGAGTTAAGGATGAAGCGAACAAGCCACCGAGCCAAACAAAGGGCCCCAAGACTTTTTCGCCACGGAATCCACGGATCCCACGGAAAAATAGAGACAAATCTGAAAAACACTTTATTAGTAAGATCTTATAAAATCCAAGTCTCTTAATCGTTTTTCGATCTTATCTCATCTTGATTTTTCCGTGTTCTTCCGTAGATTCCGTGGCAAATATATAGTTTTGGTGTTTATGCCGTTCTCTTCACACTTTCCGCTTCACCCTTCACTGGGTTTTATTTAAACGTCGCCCAAATTGGCGCGTGATCGGACGGTTTTTCAATACCGCGTAGCTCATAATCGATGCCCGTTTCAACTAACTGCTCGACTAACGGCTGGGTGGCCAGCACTAAGTCGATACGCAGGCCGCGATTGTCGTCGAAACCGCGGCTGCGATAATCAAACCACGAATATTGAGCTGTGGTGTCGGGGTTTTGTAAGCGCCAAGTGTCGGTTAAGCCCCAGCTAAGCAGGCGTTCCATCCATTCCCGCTCTTCTGGCAAGAATGAACACTTACCATCGCGTAACCAACGCTTGCGGTTTGGCTCGCCAATGCCGATATCGAGATCGGTGTGCGAAATATTCACATCCCCCATCACAATGACCGCTTCATCGGGCTGATGATATTCGGTGAGATACGCTTGTAGATCTTCATAAAAACGCGCTTTAGCGGGAAATTTAGTCTCGTGCTTGCGGTTTTCACCTTGTGGAAAATAGCCGTTTAATATGGTGACTTCGCTGCCGTCAGGCCGAGCAAAGCGACCCATGATCATGCGTCGTTGGGCATCTTCTTCATCACCAGGAAAGCCCTTACGAATTTCTAGCGGTGTCTGTTTGCTCAGTAAGGCCACACCATAGTGGGCTTTTTGACCATGAAAGTGCACCTGATAACCCATGGCTTCTACCGCTTCCACCGGAAACACTTCGTCGTGCACTTTGATTTCTTGCAGGCCGATGACATCCGGCTGATGTTTATCGATAATCGCCTGCAACTGATGCAAACGAGCTCTAAGTCCATTGATATTAAAGGAGATAACTTTCATAGCGACACCTGATACAAAAATATGGCGCTATGCTAGCAAAAAACAGCGTCTTCAGCGAAACATTGGCGGTGAAGGGTGAAGTCATTTTGTAGGCGCTGCTTCAGCTGCGCAATGCCGCGCAGCGGTATCTTTGCTCCGGTATTTCATATATCGCCATATCACTTTTAATCCGAGCACCAGATCCTGCTGCGCAGGATTTAGCAGCTAAAGCAGCTAAAGCAGCTACTACAGGGGGCTTTTCTTTTGACTGGGCGCCGGGCGCTGGGTTTCAGCCACACTTTGTTACATTTAGCGGCTTGCTGACATAGTCTGGCGTGGGGAAACAGGTAAACTAAGCCAAGCTTAGGGTCTGTTGACCCTTTGAGACGCGAAAGGTCAACAGACCCTGGTATAAGGAATAAAAAAAACATGCTTGATAACAAATTTTCTGGATGGCTAGGAGCGGGTCTATTGGCGTTGGTAGTGCTGGCACCGGCCACCGCATTGGCGCAGCGTAGCTCTGTGGTGACCACGGTACGGGTGACTGAACAACCGATTTCCGCAAATATAGAACTGATAGGTACCTTGAAGGCAAACCAGCAGGTGGCCATTGCTCCGCAGGTGAGTGCGCGAGTGACACAAGTGCACTTTGTGCCGGGCCAGGTGGTTAAGAAAGATCAGCTGTTATTAAGCCTGGACGACCGGGCGGCACAGGCGGCGGTGCGTGAAGCCCGCTCCGTGCTCATGGATGCACAACGTATTTCCAAAAACTATCAAACCCTGTTCAAGCGCAAGGCGGTTACCCAAACCGAGGTGGACGGCCAACAGGCCGCCGTCGCCATGGCCGAAGCCAAGCTGGCCGCCGCCCGAGTAGCAGCGGATTATTTAACGCTGCGTGCCCCTTTTGCCGGCGTGATGGGGTTAACCGATGTGGCGCCCGGCATGTTGCTGGCGGCTAATACGCCTGTGGCCGAGTTGCTGGATATCAGTAGCCTGAAGCTCGATCTGGCGGTGCCCGAAAAATACTTTGGCAAGCTGAGCGTGGGCGAACAACTGACCGCTTACACCCAGGCCTATGGCGAGCAGGTATTTATTGGTGAACTGGCGGTGATTGCCCCCAGCGTGAACAGCGATACCCTGAATGCCGAGGTGCGACTGGTGTTTGATAACAGCGACGGGCTCTTGGTGCCCGGCATGTTAATGCGGGTGCAATTGGTCATTGCCAATAACACTCAGATGGCGATACCTGCCCAGAGCCTGCTGTATGCCGGCCAGCAGCGTTATGTGTACGTGGTGGATGATCAAGGTAAAGTCAGCCGCCGTAACGTGAGCACTGGCCTTAATTTAGGAGACATGGTTACCATTGCCAATGGGCTTGAAGTGGGCGAGCAGGTGATCCGCGAAGGCACGGTTAAGGTGCGCGAAGGCAGCCAGGTAGAGGTGATCAATGAAGCTCTCTGATCTGTCTATTGCGCGGCCGGTGCTGGCCACCGTATTCAGCTTGATGCTGTGTGTGTTTGGCATTATTTCCTTTTTCGAATTGCCGCTGCGAGAAATGCCCGACACCACCTCGCCGGTGGTGACGGTACGCACCAACTATACCGGTGCCAGCGCCAGCGTATTAGAAACCCAGGTGACCAAACGCCTGGAAGACGAGCTGTCGGGCATTAGCGATGTTAAATATATCAGCTCCAGCACCAGCGATGGTAGCTCCAGCATCACCATTGAATTCGATCCATCCCGCAACCTGGATAATGCCGCCAGCGACGTGCGTGAAGCAGTCGCCCGAGCCTCTCGTAGCCTGCCTGACGAGGCCGACGCCCCCATAGTGACCAAAGACACGGGCCGCAACGACGTGATCTTGTGGGTGACGCTGCGCTCGACGGGCATGTCGCCGCTGGCGCTGGGCGATTATGCCCAAAACGTGCTGGCCGATCGTTTCAGCTTGCTCGACGGTGTCAGCTCGGTATGGGTGGGCGGGCGCAAAGAGCGGGTGATGAATGTTCGGCTGGATCCCATCGCCATGGCGGCGCGTGGCGTTACCGTGGCGGATATTCGTGCCGCGCTTCACTTGCAAAACGTTGAGCTGCCAGCCGGCACCCTGGAGAACAGCCAGCAGAATTTTGCCGCCCGCATTCAGCGGGGCTATGACCAGTCCGCCGATTTTAACAGCCTGAGTATTCGTCGTATCGACTCGGGCAGCCGCGTTTATCTAAGTGATGTGGCCGATATATGGGAGGGTGAAAAACCCGAAGACACCCTGTTTCGCTCTAATGGTCAAAACGTGGTGGGGCTGGGCATCGTAAAGCAAACCCAGGCCAATACCTTGGAAGTGGTGGAAAAGGTCAAGCAGGCCATAGTGGCGCAACAGCCTTTCTTGCCCGAAGGTGCCGAGCTGACCTGGACGTACGACAGCTCGGTATTTATCGACAGCGCCATTAGTGAGGTGTATCAAACCTTGCTGATCACCGTGGGACTGGTGGTATTGGTAATTTACATCTTTCTGGGGCAGGTGCGCGCTACCCTGATCCCCGCCGTGACCGTCCCCGTCTCGCTGATCAGCGCCTTTATACTGGCCTATGCGCTGGGTTATTCGGTCAATCTGATCACTCTGATGGCGCTCATTATGGCCATCGGCCTAGTGGTCGATGATGCCATAGTGGTGCTCGAGAATATTTACCATCATCTGGAGCGGGGGCGCTCGCCGCTGGCGGCGGCTTATCATGGCGCCCGTGAAGTGGGGTTTGCGGTGATTGCCACCACCTTGACGCTGGTGGCAGTATTCTTACCCATCGTCTTTATGGGCGGCATTATTGGCCGAATATTTACCGAATTTGCGGTGCTATTGGCAGGCGCCGTTATTTTTTCCTCTTTGGTGGCATTAACGCTCACCCCGGTAATGAGCAGCAAGATATTAACGGCCAACCAAGCGCCCAGCTGGCTGGCCACGCGTTTTAATGCGGGTTTTGCCCGGTTGGAGCAAAGCTATCGCCGTCTGTTGGGCGCTAACCTGAAGCGACCCTGGTGGGCACCATTAATCATGGTGCTGGCGCTGGGCGGGATGACACTACTGTTTAAGGAAGTGCCACAAAGTCTGACCCCCAAAGAAGACAGAGGCGTGGTGTTTGTCATGGTCAAGGGCGCCGAAGGGGCCAGCTTCGAGCGCATGAGTCGTGTCATGGGTGAAGTGGAGCAAAGACTCATCCCCTTGCAGGAAGAAGGCCTTGTTACCAGTTTAACGGTGCGCACCCCCGGCTTTGGCGGTGGCGTGAACAGCGGCATGGTCATTGCCAGCCTGGAAACCTGGAGTGAACGCGAACAGTCGGCCGAGACCATAGTCGGGCGTATTCGCGGCCTGACCAAAGACGTGGCCGATGTGTTGGTGATCCCTATTTTACCTTCGTCCATTCGAGGCGGATCCAGCTCGCCGGTGGAGTTTGTGCTGGGCGGTGCCGATTTTGATGAGCTGTACGACTGGGCCGAGCAATTACGCGTGATTGCCCGAGACAACCCGGGCCTGAGCGATCTGGACCTGGATTATGCGCAAACCAAACCCGAGCTGTTGGTGGAAGTGGATCAGCAACGCGCCGGCCTGCTGGGCATTTCGGTGACCGATGTGGCCGATAGCCTGAACGTGATGCTGGGCGGGCAGGCGATTACCACCTACGAGCGGCAGGGAGAGGAATACGATGTGTACCTGAAAGGGCAACAAGATGCCTTTCGCCAGCTGAGTGATATCAGCAGCATTTATCTGCGCGGTGGCAATGGTGACCTGATCTCGCTGGATAACCTCGTCACTTTGAACGAGCAGGGCGCCTCGCCTTCTCTTAACCACTACAACCGTAAAAAAGCCATTACCCTGAGCGCCAACCTAGTCGGCAGTTATAGCCTGGGCGAGGCGCTGGATTATCTGGATCAGCAGGTCCGCGATAATCTGCCCGATTATGCCATTGTCGACTATAAGGGCGAGTCACTGGAATACAAGAGCAACCAAAGTGATGTAGCCTTTGTTTTTGGGCTGGCGCTGGTGGTGGTGTTCCTGATTTTGGCGGCACAGTTTGAAAGCTTTATTCATCCCTTTATCGTGTTGTTGACCGTGCCTCTGGGATTGGTAGGCGGCTTGCTGGGGCTGTATTTTGCGGGCATGACGCTGAATGCCTATAGCCAGATTGCTATGGTAATGTTGATAGGGCTGGTGACCAAAAACGGCATCTTGATTGTGGAGTTTTCCAACCAGCTGCGCGATCGCGGTTACGCCTTTAACGAGGCCGTAGTAGAAGCGGCGGTACGTCGCTTACGGCCGATTTTAATGACCGCCTTTACCACTATTATTGGTTCTATCCCGCTGATTTTAGCCAGCGGCGCAGGTGCCGAAAGCCGCCAAGCAGTCGGTATAGTGGTGTTTGCCGGAGTGTCGTTAGCGACACTCCTGACGCTGTTTATTGTGCCCGCCATGTATCGACTGTTGGCCCGTGGCACTAAATCGCCCGAGCACCAGCAACGGTTACTGCAAGCCGCGCTTGAAGAGCAGACGGAAGCGCCTAGCGCCTAGCGCCGAGCACCAAGCTAAACACAAACATGCCCACATCCATGCATCTGCGTGGATGTGTTTTTTGGTTTATGCCGTCATCCTGACGAAAGTCAGAATCTCGCTTTAGGTTTAGAGCCTTCAAAAGACAAAGCTAGATACCGGAGCAAGTCCGGTATGACGGTATAAGAGCGGCGTGTCTTGTGGTTTGGTCGTCATCCTGATGAACATCAGGATCTCGCTTCGGTTTATAGCCTTCAAAAGACAAAGCTAGATACTGAAGCAGGTCCGGTATGACGGTATAAGGACAGGGGCGGTGTTGTTCGCGAGTTTTGGTGTCTTGCCGTTCCCTTCACACGTTACGCTTCACTCATCACAGATTTCAGGAGGCATAAAAAAAGCCAGTGCTATGCACTGGCTTTTAAATAGATGGTGGAGGAGGCTGGATTCGAACCAGCGAAGGCTGAGCCGTCAGATTTACAGTCTGATCCCTTTAGCCACTCGGGAACTCCTCCACAAATTAACTTTTAATCGGTTTAGCTTTAAGTGTGTAATTAACACTCCAACCGTGTACTGCTTACTTAATGTTGTAATTAGAATATTTATTAATTTACAATTAACAAATATTCTAATTACTAACACCAAGTTACAAATAGATGGTGGAGGAGGCTGGATTCGAACCAGCGAAGGCTGAGCCGTCAGATTTACAGTCTGATCCCTTTAGCCACTCGGGAACTCCTCCACACTTTGTGCTGCGCATATTACCAAAAAGATCTGACTTGTGAACCCCTAAAGTGTAATTATTTTCTAATTAAATAGGGTTTGCTGCCGATAACTAATCAAACGCCTACTTTTTACACTTTTATATGCTGACAGAACTCAATAACACACTGCTCGTTAACGACAGCCAACTTGGAGACCACCTTAATCAGGCGGTCCAGGAAGGCCGTCGTAGCGATTTTGGTTTGTTGTTGGCGTTGCTGTCAGAAGATGCCCGTGACTTACCACGCATTGAAGAAACAAAAAATGAGCAGGGTCAGACTGATTGGCGCGAATACTTTGCATTGCCCGAACAAAACCCGCTGTATGCCGAACAGCAAGACGAAATACGTGCCCCACAGTTATCGGCTTTGGCGAGCGGTTTACATCAAGATAGCCTGCGCATGATGCTCGCCATGCGTGCAGAGCCACTGCGGGTGAGCAATGATATGTTACCAAATGACGTAAGCAGTAACCTTGATCCCCGTACTAAAGCGAGATTGGCCGGTGCGTATATGGCCAGCCACATCCCCCAAGATCCCAGCCGCATCCTCTCGGTGTTAGAAGCGTTGAAAGTCTAAAAAAAGCCGGAAGCTTGAAGCTGAGAGCTGGAAGAAAGACACCAGGTTTGTAGATGCGTTGTTTGGTTTAACTTCCAGCTTATCGCTTATCGCTTCAAGCTTTCTTGGCAGCCTTTTATGGCTGGGGCCAACAGCTCTAGTGCCGTGTGTTCACAAGGGGGCAGGGTGGCATTGGACTGTTTAAGCGGTGTTACGCGCTCGCCCCAGCGAATAACGGCGGCACCCCAAGTGAGCCCTGCACCAAAAGCGGCGGTTAATAGTAAATCACCGGGTTTTACGCGGCCTTGCTCAAGAGCCTCGCACAAAGCAATGGGCACGGTGGCGGCCGAGGTATTACCGTATTGTTCAATGTTGATCATCACCTTATCGATGGGTAAATCCATCTTTTTGGCTAAGGTCTCAATGATGCGAATATTGGCTTGATGGGGCAGCAAAAGGTTGATGTCTTGTTTAGTTAAGCTGGCTTGTTCTAGCACATTGGCGGCGGCTTCACCCATGCCTTTTACGGCGCGCTTAAAAATTTCTTTACCGTCAAAGTTTACTTCAAACAAGCCATCGGTATGGGCAAAGCGTTCGCGGCTCGTACCCGAATTAGGCACCGCCAAAATACCGTTAGCCTCGGCGTCACAGCCCAGTTTATCGGCAATTAATCCCAATGGCTGCTCGCAAGCTTCTAATACTACGGCACCTGCACCATCGCCAAATAATACGGCGGTATCGCGTTTGGTCCAGTCTAAATAATGGGTTAAACGCTCGGCACCAATCACCAACACTCGATTCATGGTGCCGGCTTTAATTAAGGCACTGCCGACACTTAAACCATAAATAAAACCCGTGCAGGCGGCGTTAATATCAAACACGGCGGCACTGCCTGCCCCTAAATTGCGCTGTACGGCAGAGGCGGCGCTGGGCACTAAGGTGTCGGGGCTGGCCGTGGCTAAAATAATACAGTCGATATCACAGGCCTCAAGTCCTGCGGCAGCCAGAGCGTGCTGTGCGGCAACGGTAGCTAGTTCGGAGGTGTTTACATGGGCGATACGACGAAAACGAATACCCGTACGGCTGTGGATCCAGTCGTCGGAGGTTTCTAAAAAGGTACTCAGGTCATCATTACTTAATGCGGCGGGGGGTAAGCATTTTCCCCAACCGGTAATATTGGCGTAGCGCATAAATAAGCCCTGCTAGTGTCAAAGTCTGTTATTGGTTATGCCCCAGCCATGTTTTGGTGTCAAATTTAAGTCATTCTGTGCAGAGTGAAGGGTAAAGAGTGAAGAGAGCGGTAAAGTAGCTAGAAGCGTGAAGCTGAGTGCTGGAAGACAGCCCAAAAACCAGTGATAGGGAGTCATGTTTTGTATAAAGATCATTCGACCGTTTTCAAGCCGTTCCGCTGTTTTGGTCCAATGAATTGGACCCTACAAAACATCAAAACCAACATCCTAAAGCGGCACCCTACAAAAAACGCCCTATGCCGTCATGTCGAGCTAGCCCCGGTATCTTGTTTTGTCTTTTGTAAACACTAAAACCAAGATCCTGACATGCGTCAGGATGACGGCAAGACATCCATTATGCGAACTCGGGTGGCTTGTTCGCTTTACTCTTCACTCTTGTACTTAAATTCGGCCTTGTCGTTGCAGGCGCCGCTCTACCCAAGTGCGATATATCCAAGATAAACAAGGCCGCACTATCGGCAGGCCAATAAACCAAGCCAACAATTTAAGCCTAGGCACACGGCGCATTAATAAGATGTAAGCGTCGATTTCTGACAGCACTTCACCGTCACTTGTTTGTACGTGCAACTCGCGCAATACCTTATGTGGCGTTAGGCCAAGGCTTAATAGTGTGTCTTCTTGGCCGGTAATGTCGAACCAGTAAATGTCGTTGCCACCTTCGCCAGCCCAACGTTCGTAGTTGGCGCGATCTTTAATGCAGCCTTCGCAGCTACCATCATAAAACACCACCAGCTGATGGTGAGCTTCTTTGTTATCCATCTAACCCTCCTAACCAAACCCCTTCGGGTAGCGGTAAGCGATCAGCTAAGGATAAAACTAGAGCTTAAAACCTAAACTTACAGATTAAAGACTTTTTTGCCACGGAATCCACAGAATCCACGGAAAAATAGAGCGGGGCATCTGAAAAGCCTTTTATTCGTAAGATCTAAGAGACAGCTCTCAGTTGCCCGAAGTGTTTGCTCTTACCAATAAGATCCCTTAGCACTTTTCGCTTTTATCTCATGTTAATTTTTCCGTGCGTTCTGTGTTCTTCCGTGGCAAAAGTAGTTTTAAGCTTTTTCTTTTAGCTCTCAGCTTCCAGCAGTGTCTTATCCCAAATACCGTTGCTGTAAGTGCTGTTTAAAGGCGCTTTCGTTTAATGGCTGGCCGCAGGCTTGTTCTATAAGAGTGTCTGTGTCGAGTAAGCTTGCGTGCTGCCAAATATTGTGTTGCAGCCAGTCGAAAATGCTGGGTAATTGTTGTTCAATAAGTTGCTCTAACGACCCTTGTTGTTGCTGCATCGCCGACGCTTGTTGGGCGGCATACATAGCACCCAGAGTATAGCTAGGGAAATAACCAAAGCTACCGTCAGTCCAATGAATGTCTTGCATGCAACCGTCTTTATAGTTGCCTTGAGTGCTTAAGCCTAAATAGCGCTGCATCAGTTGGTCCCAACGCTCGGGCAAGTCTTTGGCTTCTAGCTTACCTTCAATGAGATCCCGTTCAATTTCGTAGCGCAGCATAATGTGCGCCGGATAAGTGACTTCATCGGCATCGACTCGAATAAAGCCAGGCTTAACGCGGGTGTAAAGTTTGGCCAAATTGTCGGGGGCAAACGCGGGCTGAGTACCAAAATGACGCTCCAATAAGGGACTAAGTTGGGCAATAAAGGCGGGGTGTCTTGCTAGCTGCATTTCAAAAAATAGGCTTTGTGATTCATGTACGCCCATTGAACGAGCTTGGCCTACTGGCAGCTTGCGCCATTGTGCGGGTAGCCCTTGTTCGTAGCGAGCATGACCGGTTTCATGGATGACGCCCATTAATGCCTGCGCCACATCGTGTTCGTCATAACGAGTGGTTAGGCGCACGTCTTCGCTAACGCCGCCACAAAAAGGATGCACGCTTACATCTAATCGACCGTGATTAAAATCAAACCCCAATAACGCCATTACGTCTAATCCTAAAGCGCGTTGTTGCTCGATGGCAAACGGGCCTTGAGGTTGTAATACTATTTCGCTGCCTTGTTTATCTTGTACTTCTTTAATCAGTGCGGGCAGCCATTGTTTTACGCCGTTAAATACGCTGTCGAGGGTGGCGCTACGCATTCCGGGTTCAAACTGCTCGAGCAAGCTGTCGTAGCGAGACAAACCCAATACATCGGCGCGGGCTGCTGCAACTTGGCGTGATAAGTTTAAGACTTCTGCAAATAGCGGTAAAAAGCCAGCCCAGTCGTTAGCGGGGCGTAAGCTGCGCCATGCGTGCTCACAACGCGATCCCGCAAGGGATAGTGCTCCTACTAAGTCACTGGGTAACATGGTGGCATCTCGCCACTGGCGGTGCATCTCGGCCAGACTTACTTTTTGATCAGACGCTAATGAAGCTTGGTTTGCAGAGGCAAACCAATCTGCGAGCTTAGGGTCTTGTAATTGTTGATGGCTTAATACCGCCAGTGCACTCATGGCTTCGGCACGAGCTTGGTTGCCGCCTGATGGCATCATGGTCGCTTGATCCCACCCACAAATAGCCCCTAAATGCTGTAAATGGTGCTGCTGTTCAAAATGATGAGTTAGGGCAGAATAAGACATAGGTGGCTCCATAACGTTGAAATATGTTACGCCGCCAATAACTTAAAGCTCGAGTGAGCAAAGAAATAAGAATAAACAGAGCGGGCGGCGCGATAGTGTTGTTGGCCGCAGTATAAGCAAGTTAATGAGCAAGAGGAAACGCCAAGCCCCGGGGAGGAGGAGTAAGGGCGTGGCGTTTTAAACAGTGAGGGATTATTCGTTTGGCTGAGAGGTGCGCACTTTATAAACAAAGTAGCAGCCCAAAAAGCTGATAATAATTGTGGTACAAATAATCACCATCATCGACATAAAACCAACGTCGCTACCAAACATTAAATCAAGCCAAAAAGCCATAGTCGTCTCCCTTCGTGTGCGCTATGGAAGTATCTTAGCGATTGGAGACAATGCAATGCTGATCTCGATCAATAAAGCGACGTTCAACACATTTATCGGCTTTTAAGTAACTTTACGTAGCCTCTTGTAAAGGGTGAAGAGCAAAGAGTGAAGGGTGAAGAAAAAGAATACGACATGACACCGAGCCTGTGAATTCGGTGTTATTTTAACCATTTAACCGGGCTCGTCACGGTATTAATACTCATGGTTGTATTCTCGAGCCTGATAATTACAATCTATTACGTTATAGTTGGCAACAGTACGCTAAATTATTTAACGCTAAAGTAACGTTGTCGGGTGCTTACATTTCTACAGGCAGCCATAATTTGGCCGTTTACTCGATACGTTCAACAATTATCCGCGCTGACTCAATCGAAGAGATTGGGAGTGCATCAACCTGGTTCTTGCTTTTTTTAATCTTAGTGGCCGACTAACAAGTGGCTGATGGTAGCTGTTACCTTTATGTTCTAAGCACGCTGTTTATAGCAACACTGAGCTTTGTTGCGCTTTTTAGCATGGTAGGAGCGTATCTTCAGTCGCTGAAAACGCCACTTGGCTGCCAACGCGAGTGCCAATAACAACATTCAGGAACTATCGATGCAGAAACGCTCAAAACTCGATCCTTATGTCTTCTGGCCCGCCATCGCCGTATTACTGGTTGTTACGGCGCTACTGGTTAGCTTTCAAGACACCGTCGCGCCCCTGATTACGCAGGCGCTGAGCCTCATCACCTACCAAATGGACTGGGTCTTCGAATTTCTGACTTTTGGTATCTTTATCATGCTGCTGTGGTTTGCCGCGGGACGCTATGGAAATATCCGGTTTGGCAATCAGGATGAACTTCCGGCATTCGGAAATTTCAGCTATGGTGCCATGCTATTCTGCGCCGGGATGGGGACCAGTATCATGTTCTGGTCCATCATCGAGCCAATGTATTATTACCAGTACCCGCCTTTTCAGATCGAGGGACAAAGTGCCGCTGCCGCTGAGTGGGCACTAACCTACGGGCTTTTCCATTGGGGCGTTTCTGCCTGGAGCATTTATACGATGCCGACCATAGTGATTGCCTATTCGCTTTATAACAAAGGCAACCGGTCACTCAAAATTTCCCAGGCCTGCAAGGGCGTGCTCGGCAGCAAGGCAGATGGCTGGCTCGGCCGCGTTATTGATATTTTTGTGATCTGGTCGCTAGTTGGCGGGTTGGGCACGTCGCTGGGACTCGGCGTGCCGATGCTCGCCGCTGGCATTGGGGATCTGTTCGGTATTGAACAGTCAACACAGCTCAGTATCGGCATCATCTTTATTTGGTCGGTTATCTACCTGACAAGCGCCACACTAGGGCTAGAAAAGGGCATCAGTAAGCTCAGTAATATCAACGTTTATCTGGCGATTACGCTGGCGTTGTTTGTACTGGTTGTTGGGCCAACGAGCTTTCTGTTTTCCTATTTCACCGACAGCTTCGGTAATATGGCGCAGAATTTTATGCGCATGAGCTTCTACACAGATCCGATTCATAAAAGCGGTTTCCCGCAAGACTGGACCGTTTTCTACTGGGTCTGGTTTGCCTGCACGGCGCCTTTTCTTGGTCTATTTGTGGCGAGAATTTCCAAAGGACGCACGATCAAGTCCGTCATCGTTAACATGCTCGCCTGGGGAACCCTCGGCGGCTGGCTGTATTTCGCCGTTATGGGCGGCTATGCCATGCACCTGCAGCTCACCGATGTGTTCAATGTGGTGCAAAGCATGACGGATAATGGCAATGCCCAAACCATTATTAACGTGCTCAACACACTGCCAATGGGTAAGATTGTGGTCTTATTCTTCGTTATTCTCGGCTTTATCTTCCTGGCCACCTCGCTGGATTCGGCATCCTTCGTGCTTGCCTCTACGGCGTCCAAAAGTGCGGGTGACGGCGAAGAGCCGGCGGTTTGGCATACGATTATCTGGGGGCTCATCATGGCAGTGCTGGCGATATCCCTGTTATTGATTGGGGGATTGAAGGTGGTACAGTCATCCACCGTCATCGTTGCGGTTCCGGTACTCATCATCTATTTACTGCTGATCATTTCCATTCTGCGCTGGCTGCGCCAAGATCACGATTTAAAGGAGCAACATTAATGGGTGTTTTCGATGTGGATTACAGCATGATCCGCGAACGTACAGATCTGCCTTATACGGTCAGGACTATCGAGCATACGCCAATACCGCTGGCAGACGGCACTGTGCTTTCAGCCAAACTGTGGTTGCCCGAAGGCCTTGCCACAGCGCGGGGCGTGATACTGGAATATCTGCCCTATCGCAAAGATGAGTTTACCGCCTTGCGTGATGAAATTCGCCATGGCTACTTTGCGGGTTGCGGCTATGCCTCCGTGCGGGTAGATATCCGCGGCACCGGCGACTCCGGTGGGATCATCCAGGATGAATATCCCCTTGAGGAGCAAAAAGATTGTCTGGAAGTATTCGACTGGATTGTTGCACAGGAATGGTCAGCAGGTAATATTGCCATGATCGGCAAGTCTTGGGGCGGCTTCAATGGCCTGCAGATGGCTACGCACCATCATCCAGCGCTAAAGACCATTATCAGCCTGTGCTCCACAGACGATCGCTACGCCGACGATGTTCACTATCGTGGCGGCACGCTGATGGGCTCAGACATGTTGTGGTGGGCCTCAACCATGTTTGCCTACAACGCTCGCCCACCTTTCCCACGTTTCGTGGGAGATAAGTGGCGTGACATGTGGCTGGAACGCCTGGAAAAAACGCCCCCCTTTGTCGAGGCTTGGCTTGAACACCAAGAGCGCGATGCCTACTGGGAGCAGGGCTCAATTTGTGAGGACTACAGCGCCGTGCGTATTCCGGTGCTGACCATGAGCGGCTGGGCGGATGGCTACACCGACGCTGTATTTCGGCTGATGGACAATCTCGATGTGCCCAAGCGCGCCATCATAGGCCCTTGGGCCCATGAATTTCCCGATCTTGCCATTCCGGGCCCGCAGATTGGTTATTTGCAGGAGTGCGTCAGCTGGTTCGATCGTTGGCTAGCCACGGATGCCACCAGCGAACCCCATGAAGACAGTTTTGTGGTTTATTTGCAGGACAGCGTAGAACCGCAGACAACCTACGATTATCGGGAGGGTCAGTGGGTGGATTTGCTGGCGACGGATATCTCTAGCATTGATGTGATGGCCCCTCTTTCTGGGCAGCATGCGCTTATCAACCGTCAGCATCACGGCATGTATTCTGGGGTGTTTTGTCCCTTCGGCCAAGAGGGCGATCTGCCCGATGACCAGACCATCGACAATGCCCTGGCTACCACCTGGACGTTGCCAGTGGCGGAAGAACCGCTCAATTTTCTCGGCAATCCTCGGGTCAGCCTGCGCCTGAAAAGCGATCAACCTACGGGCAACGTGCATGCGCGTTTAACGGACGTATCACCCGCAGGTGAGAAAACATATATCACCGCCGGTCAGTTTAACCTGACCCATCGTCATTCCCACGCTCATCCCCAGGCACTACCGCTGGATGAATGGTTCGACGTCAGCTTCACATTGGATGCCATCGGCTACCAACTGCCGGTAGGACACCGGTTGGAAATCAGCCTGAGCCCAACCTATTGGCCACAAATATGGCCCTCAGTTACTCTGGCCAAACTCGTGGTGGATCTCGATCATAGCCAGATTTTGGTGCCCCAGTCAGCCACACCCGTGCCCACCGAACTGCCGTTTACCCAGGCGGAAACCGCTAAACCGTTGGCCAAGACCATTCTTCGCGAAGGCAGCCGTACTCGTCAGGTGATCAAATCACTGACCACTCACGAGTGGGTACTGGATGACTTCTCTGATGAAGGGTTGCGCCGACTGGATCACAACGGTATTACCTACGGCACCAAGAACCACAATATCTGGCGCATCCGTGAGAACGATCCACTGAGCGCCGTGACG
Source organism: Oceanisphaera ostreae (assembly GCF_042676125.1). Classification (NCBI taxonomy): domain Bacteria; kingdom Pseudomonadati; phylum Pseudomonadota; class Gammaproteobacteria; order Aeromonadales; family Aeromonadaceae; genus Oceanisphaera; species Oceanisphaera ostreae. The sequence continues at coordinate 90,894 of NZ_JBHTJS010000048.1, read as the reverse complement.
GAGTCGAACTGGGAAGTTGATCTGAGCGATGCAGATATCAGCATTCACGTGGAGACACAGAGTCGCATGTCTTGCGATGCGGAAAACTTCTACGTGGTGAACAGTTTGCAGGCCTACGAGGAAGGCAAAGAAATCTATCGCAATAGCTGGAAGAAAACGATCGCTCGTCGTTTCTGTTAAGCCAGAACTATCCGACCCCGGCGTATATTGCGCCGGGGTCGGTGTCTAATCAAACCCGCCTTGAGTAAGGTTTTATATTTCCCTTCGCTATTTACGCTTTCCCCCCCGCATGACCTTTTTGGAGCTAAAATAGTTCTTAATAATACCAATCTGGAAAACTAACGGATCAGATTTTTATGCCCTCAGTAGATACTCTGTTGGGTGTCAAGGTCCCACGTTAGTTTTGTAGGTTGGTCTCTTTTAGGGCGTGCCACCATTATTGTGCGAATAAATTCGCCCCTACAAAAAACAAGGAGCCATCCTGATCGTAGGGTCGATTTCAATCGACCAAAAACCATAGCACGGCCTAAAGAGGTCGAGTACTCCTTGCCTAAATAAGGCGACCTTCCGCTCGGGGTAGATTGGTATAACCGCGGCTTCAATGCAGCTCTCATCGGCCTATCCCCGACGAATGTCGGGATCTAGGTTTGTATTTTTTTAGCGTGCCGCTTCAGCTGGCACTCCCGTCTCAGCGGGACTTTTATTCATGTGACGACAGATGCGTACGAATAAGATCGGCTAACTGGCGCGCTGGTTCGGAAGGCCTGCCCACCGAGCGGTGCAGCGCGATTTCAACCGACTGCAAGGCGGGCATACCACTGCGTTCGTCAATGACCCGTAACTGGCTGGTCAGCATGTTACGGGTGACCACGACCACCGCTAAACCTGCCACGACTATCGGCATTAGCCCCGTCATCGACTGGCTGGAGTAAGCTATTCTCCAGTCGCGGCCGGCACTGGCTAGCGCCTGCTCTGCAACGTCGCGAAACACATCGGCACCGGGAGAATAAAGCGCCAAAGGGATCGGGTCGGCAAGAGATGGTTGTGCTTTAGCCCCTACTGCCCAAACTAGTGGCTCGCGACGGATCACTTCACCACCGGGGGAGCGGACCTGGCGGGTGACCACCGCCAAATCCAGGCTGCTGTCCTGCACTTGATTGATCAGTTTGTCGCTGGAACGACACACGACCTGCAGTTTTATGGCCGGAAACAGTTGGCTGAAATGCGACAGCACCGAGGTCAGCAAAAATGCATAATCCTCCGGAATTCCCAAGCTCAGTTCACCCGAAACCTGTCGTTGCTGCAGATCGTTAATCGCCTCCGTATTAATGGCCAGCATTTTTCTGGCATAACCGACCAGCTTTTGTCCCTCGGCGGTAAAGCGCATGCGGCGGCCATCACGTTCATGTAAGACCACACCCAGTGACGACTCAAGGCGGCTTAATTGCATGCTCACAGTGGATTGAGTGTAAGCAAGGCGCTCTGCTGCACCTGTGACCGTACCGGTATCAGCTACCACCACTAAAGTGTGCAGCGTGTTTAGATCAAGTATTTGGCGCCTCAATTCATCAATCCTTGTGATTATAAACATCAAGTAATGTTGATTTTGTGATGTTTTTAAAGTGTATAGAGTAGACGCTTAACTCGCAATACACCCACAAAAGGAGTAACGACGATGAGCAGCTTGACGATCCCATCACAGCATTCGATTTTTATCAGCGTATTTTCGGCACTGGTCGCCGTTATTCTATGGGCCATCGCACCTTTGCTGGTGGATGCAGCTGGCGTGGTTCCCCCTCTGCGGCTAGCAACCATAGCGTTGTTCAGTGGGGCAATGGCTGCACTGCCCGTGGCGTTGCGCCGTCGCCGTGAGCATAAAGAGTTAGCAGGCATTTCTGCCAAATGGAAGCTGGTTATTTATGGTCTGGTGCCGGCGTTAATGTTTGGTGCCGTCGGTAGTTATCTGGCGGGTATTGGTAAAGCACCGACGGCCGAGGCGGCATTAATTAGCTACACTTGGCCGGTGATATTTATTGTGATCAGTCACTGGATGCTCTACCGCCGCATATCCTTACCGGTGGTGCTGGGGGCGCTGACGGCTTTCTCTGGTGCGGCTGTTTTACTGTCGCCGGAATCATTGAGCTCAGGACTTTCTGGCCACGGTGCAGGCTACGCATTGGCGCTGCTGGCTGCTTGTTGCTGGGCGTTGTATTCCTGGGTATGCCAGGTTGCGCCGGTGCCGATAGCTCCCATGATGCCGACCTTGTTTCTGATTGCTACCGGCGGCGCCGCTTTGGCCGATACGCTGTCGGGCAATGCCTCAGGAATGCCGTCTGGTACCGCGTTAGCCGCGGGTGTCGCTTTGGGGCTTGGTCCTTACGGACTTGCCATGGTGGCGTGGGATCTGGCGCTGCGCAGCGGGCCGGCGGCATTAGTTGGCAGTCTGGCCTACGCGGTGCCTGTACTGGCGGCAGCATTTCTGGTGGTGGCGGGCATAGCCGCGCCCGATTGGAGGTTACCGGTGGCAGCATTACTGGTGGTGGTTGGAGCGGTTATTGCCTCGATGAAATGGAGCAATAAAGGCACCCCCGTTATCGTATGACTAGTGCGAGTGGTCATCTTTGCTCTGATACAGGAAACCAGGTCTCCTAACATCCCTGGTTTCTGTTCGTGGTTTTCAATAACTATCAGCGCTAGACTGAACGCAACTTAATTAATAAGGAACGTCAACATGATACAGCAAGGCCAAACCTTACCCTCTGCCACCTTGGGTCAGCTCACAACAGATGGGATGGTGAATCACCAAACAGACGAGTTGTTCGCTAATAAGAAAGTCGTATTGTTTGCTGTGCCCGGAGCTTTTACACCTACCTGCTCGGCATCTCATTTGCCCGGTTTCATTGTTCTTGCAGACCAAATCAAGGCAAAAGGCGTAGACATTATCGCCTGCGTTTCAGTTAACGATGCATTTGTAATGAAAGCATGGGGTGAAGCACAAAATGCTTGTGAGATCATGATGTTGGCTGATGGAGACGCCAGTTTTACAAAAGCGCTGGGATTAGAGATGGATACCGCTACTTTTGGCGGCATTCGCTCAAAAAGGTACGCTATGATTATTGAAAATGGCGTCGTTAAACAACTAAACGTAGAAGCGCCTAAACAATTTGAAGTCAGCTCTGCTGAAGCCATTCTAGCTAGTTTGTAATCAAGCTTTCTATAGATGAAACCGGAAGTTGGACTTCCGGTTTATTACTTAGCAGTCGATATAATACCAAACTGAGTAAGTCACAGGTCTATTTGGCTGATCTGTAAATGCCGAACTATTTAAGGGTTAATCTTATTAACCTCGTACCCCGCTTGCTGTAAGAGCTCAAGTAATCCGTATTCCCCGTATAAATGCAACGCGCCTACCACGATTAATGCGTGTTGTGGGGCCTGGTGCTTTAGGTTTTTTAGCCACAGTTGATTGCGCGCTAACAGTAATTCTTGCTCGATAAAGGCGCTTAACTCTGGCGACTGTTCGTCATGCAATAACGCCAACAGGGCTTGTTCATCACCACTTTGCCAAGTGCTCAATAATAATTCGAGCTGCTGGGCCAAATCATCCTGCTCAGCTAAGGTATGGCGAACAAAGTCTTGCTCAAGCTGGCGCTCAGAGAGTGAAGCCAACAGCTTAAATACTAATGTGGGTGGCTCTAAACCTCTCACGGGTATGTGTTGCTGCTGTGCTAAATGTAGCAGCTGCATATCGACGCCTTGGTGACTTGAAAAGCCCAAACGCTGCGCATTAACTTGGCTCAGTTGCATGACGGCAAACCAGGGGGGCAATGGTTTTAACTGTGGTAGTCCCATCTCATCAATCAGTTGCTCCAGTTGGGTGGTGAGAGATTCACCTAACCGGTCTTGCCAAGTCTCGTTAGCCGGTAGCGCTAAATAAGGAGCCAGCACTGCTGGAGTGACAGTGTCGGGATCCACTTCCAAATACAGCAGCTCACTTTGCGCCAATTGGCGCAATAACGGCTCGGGCAAGGTAGCCAGACGACTATCAGCGACGTGAATAGAGCCATACAACCATAATTTTTGCTCGCCTTTGGTGGCAGACCATAAGGCGGGAGCGGCTAGGCTGTAGCTGCTGTAACCCCACAGTAATAGCAAAGAGAAAAGTTTGAACACGGGCGATCAGCCTCCGGCTTTAGGGTCTGTTGACCTTTCGCGGTTAAATTTTGTTCGAGTTAAACGCGTTTTTATCGAGGCGAGCGGGTTGTAGCCTAGTCATTCTAAGCAAAGCCCGCTCAACGAAGAGAAAAACGCGTTTAGCCGAACCCAAAGGGCAGCGCTTGTGGCGCCTTTCTACTGTGTTAGCGCTTATTGATGGAGAATAGCTACATGGCATAAGCACTGCCTTGTATAAAGACGCCACAAACTGCTGCAAAAATCATCTCGAAAGGTCAATAGACCCTAAGTAGTAGTTTGTCTAATGCCCGCGCACTTAGCAGGCGACGCAGCCAGCTCATCATGATAGTAGGGCGGGTAATGGGGTAGCGAATTTTGGGCTTAGTACTAGTAAGGGCATGTAGCAACGGCGCCATACAGGCTTCGGGCTCCAGGCTATAACGCGAGCTGGGGCCGGGTCGTTGCAGTCGGTCTAGCGTTTGCTGATAACCCGCGTGATGGCGACTGGCATCAGTATTAATATGGCGTAAGAAAGCGATTTTTGAGTTTTCTCTAAAGCGCGTTTCAATGGGGCCCGGCTCTATCAGACTAACCGCAACACCAGTGCCATTCAGCTCTAAACGAAGTGTGTCGGTGTAGCCTTCTAGCGCAAACTTAGAGGCGTTATAGGCACCGCGAAAGGGTAAGGCTACCAAGCCTAAAATAGAGCTGTTTTGTACAATACGACCTTCACCTGCGGCCAACATAGTTGGCAATATTAGGCGAGTGAGATGGTGGAGACCAAATAGATTACTTTCAAACTGCTCACGCAATGCCTGAGTCGGTAAATCTTCTAGCGCTCCCGGCTGGCCGTAAGCCCCGTTATTAAATAAACCATAAAGACGACCGCCAGTGAGTTGCAGTGTGTAAGCAACCGCAGCCTCAATGCTGCCCTCATCGGCTAAGTCTAATAATACCGCAGTTAAACCCGCTTGCTGCAAGGCATCTACATCTTCTTGCCGCCTAGCCGAGGCAATCACTTGAAAGCCTTGTTGCCGTAAAAAATGCGCGGAACATAAGCCTATGCCCGATGAGCAGCCGGTAATTAACACACTTTTCGCAGCCGGATCAGATTTATTCATAGACATCGCCATAGAGAGTTATAAGCCCTGAGTCAGCTAAAACCCAAATCAGTTGAGAATAGATACTTACTCTGCCTGTTGTTGCGTAGTACGGCAAGCTGACAATGAACTGGTGTTGTATTATCAGCCCAAACTGGTGGCTCCGGCTGGGCCACTGACGGGAATGGAAGCCTTAATACGCTGGCAAAGTCCCAAACACGGCTTTTTAACACCGGACCGCTTCTTGCCGTAGGCCGAAAAATCTGGCTTGATAGTCCCTATTGGTAACTGGGTCATTAATGAGGCTTGCCGGCAGATGAAGGTCTGGGTCGAACAGGGGCATAGCGACTGGAGTGTCGCCGTGAATTTATCTGCCGTGCAGCTGGAGCATATCAGCTTGGTGGATGTGGTTCGCACCGCGTTAGAGACACATGAATTGTCGCCCACGCATCTGGTGCTTGAAGTGACCGAATCGACTGCCATGCACGATGCCGAGGCCAGCCTCAAAGTGCTGAATAAGCTGTCTGCTTTGGGCCTGTCCATTTCCATTGATGACTTTGGTACGGGTTATTCCAGCTTGCTCTATCTCAAGCACTTACCGGCCAATGAGCTAAAAATCGACCGCGGCTTTATTACCGAACTGGCGCAGGGTAATGATGATGAAGCCATTATTCAGGCGATTATTGCGCTGGGCAAAACATTGGGCATGAAAATTGTGGCTGAAGGTGTAGAAACGCCAGAGCAGCAAGAGCTATTAACCCGACTGGGCTGCGACACCTTACAGGGATACCTGCTGGGCAGACCTGGCCCTGCAGATGCTCAGACTAAGAAGGTGGAGCATCCTGAGAAAAAACCGGAATTAGCGCCGGCTTTTCAGTAAGATTTTCTTTCTAACCGCCTCTGAGCCCTTAATCGGGCTCAGGGGCGGTTTTGTATTTGCTGCAGATTCAAGCTGAAATAACACGATTTTTACCATTTCGCTTTGCTTCATACAAAGCCCCATCTGCACGTTTCAGAGTATCTTCATATGAGCGATCTGTTGGCGCCATCGTTGCTACGCCAATACTGACGGTCACGGCAATGCCATCAACAGAACAATGACTCAGTGCCAGATTGAAACGCGCACGCAGCCGTTCGGCAAATTGCGCCGCATGCACCAAATTAGTATTAGGCAATACAATCACAAATTCATCCCCTCCAAAGCGGCAGGCAACATCCGTTTTTCTAAGCTCAGCTCGACAAATATCGGCTACCGTTAAGATGGCTTTATCACCGGCGTGATGACCTTGAGTGTCATTAATCTGCTTTAGATGATCAAGATCGAATATCAGCATTGATATTGGCATGGCATGTCGCTCAAAAGTTTCATAATGAACGGCAAGATCGGCCTCAAGCTTTCTGCGATTGAATAACTTAGTTAGTTGGTCAGTATCACTGAGCTCGCGTAGTTTTACTTCTAGTTCGTGTCGCTGGGTAATATTGCTTGCGACCCAAAGCACCACTTCTTCATCGTCAACCAAAAAGTCTAGAGCTTGAATACGACCTTCGAACCAGATGGGTTGGTCGGGGCCTTCATCGGATAAGCCTTTTACATCTTTGTTGCTCAGCTCATACTCTTTGATCAACAAAGCCCCAGATTCCAGCGCCAATTCGATCTGTTCAATAAACCAGTTAGCTTTTTCGGTTTTTACTATGTCGCTAATATATAAACCAATCAGCCCATTACCGTCGTGATAATAGCGAGCATCGCGACCACCAAACACCGCCGAATATTTTCCACTGCGTGACAGGATAAAGGCAGGATCAGGCAATGCTCTCAGCACGGAGGCCATTTTTTCAATATTGATCATAAAAGCGCTCTATATAGTGGTTCTAGACATTCGATTGGTAGCCATTAGCTCAGCGCAATTTTCAGTCTAGCTGAGTTTCATCTGTCTCTCACCTAAAACGTCAGAGCGGCGAGATAGGGTCTATAAACGTAGCAACAGAGTCGTAGACTATAGGGAATTCGCGTATTTTTCAGATCTTTGTAGGCTAAATATGGCTCATTTAAGGAAGCATATAGAGGGAGGGCACTGCTAAAGTTGGCTGTAAGATTTTGATTTTAAAGGGAAATGGCGCTCCCACCAGGACTCGAACCTGGATCGACCGCTTAGGAGGCAGCTGTTCTATCCTGTTGAACTATGGGAGCACGGGGCGATTATATATAATTCGGCGTCTATTGAGAACCCATAGTCCATGTAAGTGGATATAAAAGCGGCTGTTGCTGGATCAGGCTACTTGCTCAGGTGTTTTATTAAAACGCTCGAGTCCATTTTTGATAAGCATAACGGCAATCACAATAGCGCCGCCCACTAAGGCTTGTTGGCTTGGGTGTTCGCTTAAGAACAACCAGACTAAGAGAGTGCCGAACAGGGTTTCTAACAACAGCAGCAGGCTGACTTCTGCCGAGGGCAAGTACTGCGGCCCTTGCTGAATGAGGGTAAAACCGACGGGCAGCACCACTAGGCACAATAACACTAACCATCCCATATCTGTCGCATCGGGTAGGGCGATGGTACCACTCCAGGCTAATGCCAGACCCGCGGTGATTATGCCACTCAGGGCGAGCATGGGGCTCATGTCGATATGGGGTTGGCTGCGCGCTAGGGTGAAATTGCCGGCTAACCCCAGTGCCGCTATCAAGGCAAAGGCGCTGCCTAGCCAAGAGCCTGAACCCAGATCATCCAGCACAATCAGGCTGATGCCGAACATACAACCGCCAATGGCAAGCCAGGTGCGCAGGGGAAGGCGTTCTTGCAAAAAGAAGCGACTCAGCAGGGCGGCGATTAGGGGAGCGGTGGCTAAAATAACCAGCACGTTACCGGCTTTGGTAAAGTGGTTGCCTAGTATAAAACCTATGGTGCTCAGACTGAATAGTAGGGCACAGCCGATTCCGGCGCGGCCACAGACCAGATAAGCCCGCCACCATTGACTGCGATAACGCAGGATCACGATCAGCAAGAAGCCGACTATATTAAGTAGGCCACGCCACAGCACGACTTGCTCTGCTGGTAGGGTGATCAAGCGCAATAATAAAGCATCAGGAGCAATTATTAGCACGCCTAACCCAGTAAGCAAGAGTCCTTTCTTGTGATTATCCATGACAGTTCATTTGGTGAAGTGTTATCCCATGCTAGCACACAAGCGCCAGGAGCCAAGTCGTGAAGGGGGGAGGTAGCGCCCGGCGCCAAGCACCCAGCTAAACAAAGATCGATGTTTGGTTTAATGCTGTTATCCTGACGAATGTCAGGATCTAGGTTTTGTTTTTGAGTGCCAAGAGCGAGATACCGGAACATATAAAGCGGTAAGCTTGTAGCTGAGAGCTGGAAGAAAAACACCGGACTTATAGGTATTTTAACATCCGGCTTCTAGCCTATCACTTAGTCACAACTCTGTTCTGTGTTCAGAGACAGCTGGGTAGCCTCATCCGACACGCTGCAAGCACATCCTTGTGGCGCTCAGCACATGACATCCCTGTCATGTGATGGTCGGTTGAGGCAATCCCAGCAGTCTCTTCCTTGGTATCGGAGTCATGTCGACCACATTGACAGGCGGCTTCGTGTTCATGGGAGGGTAGAGGACGTCTGCTCCGTCGACCCTCCGCGCCAGGGAGGGCGCGGCGGAGCCCCCAAGGATGGGTTTACGGCGAGTCGAGCGGAGTAGTGGCCTCTGCCCGACTTACACCATCAACGTCAACAAAAACTTGTGACTAAGTGTTCCTGCTTCAGGCTTATGGTTTTGTTAGCGCTTGGCTACTGTCTCTGATCACCAGTTCGGGGGTGAGGGTGAGTACGCACCGTGGGCTGTCTGGGTTTTTAATGCGGGTGAGCAGGGTATCTACGGCCAGCGCCCCCATACCTGCCTTGGGTTGTTCGACACTAGTCAGTGCCGGCACCAGATAATGCGCAAGTTCGATATTGTCGTAGCCGACAATCGACATTTGCTCTGGCACCGCAACGTTGGCATCGGCCAAGGCGCGTAAAGCCCCCATAGCCATCATATCGTTGGCAATAAATACCGCCGAGGGGCGCTCGGGTAAGGACAGCAAGGCACTCATGGCGCTGTTGCCACCGGCTAGCTCAAAATCACCTTCACAGATCCATTCATTTCGCACCGTTAAACCGGCCTGGCTCATGGCCGTTTTAAAGCCCGCCAGTCGTTCGTCTGCAGCCCGCTGGCCCACCGGCCCAGTAATACAGCCAATATGGCGATGCCCCAAGCTAACTAAATGCTCGGTGGCCAATTGACCACCAAGCTGACCACCATCCTGAATAATATCGGCGGCCATATCTTGTGGGCCCCAGTCGGCCAACACCAGAGGGACGTTAGGGTAGCGGTCAAAGATACCGGCACCTAACTCAAGCTGAGTGCACATTAAAATAATGCCGTCGACACGCTTTTGCAGCAGCATTTCCATGTTGCTGTTTAAGCGCGATTTATCACCTTGGGTGTTACACAAGGCCAAGCTGTAGCCCTGCTCGAAACAGCGTTGCTCTACCCCCTGTACTACTTCGGCAAAAAAGGGATTAGCACTACTGGTCACCAGCATGCCTAAAGTGCGGGTTTCTTTAACCTTTAGGCTACGCGCCAGAGCAGAGGGCGCGTAGTGCAGATCTTTAATGACTTGCTCTACCCGCAAGGTAATCTCTGGACTAACAAAGCGGGTTTTATTCAGCACATGACTCACCGTTGAGGTAGACACCTGAGCCGCACGGGCGACATCTTTAATGGTGGCCATTAATTGGATTCCGGCATTAGTTAGCGTCCAATAATGCCTGAATTTCGGCGTGATACGGAATTGAGGTTTGAGCACCCGTTCGGGTCACCGACAAGGCCGCCGCCGCTTGTGCAAACCGTACTGCGGTCATTAATGGCTGGCCTTGTTGCAAGGCCGCCAGCAAGGCGCCGTTGAAGGTGTCGCCTGCCGCCGTAGTATCAATGGCGTTCACCTTAAAGCCCGGTATTAATTGGCCGGCCTTGCCGCGTTCGCTTAGCCAGACGCCTCTGGCTCCCAAGGTGATAATAACGGTGGCGATGCCCTTGGCGTGCAGTGCTGCTGCCGCCTGCGCGGCACCTAGGTCATTATTTACCGCCATACCGGTTAGCCGTTCGGCTTCGGTTTCATTGGGGGTAATCATATCCACTAACGACAAAAACGCATCGGGCAAGGCTTGCGCCGGGGCTGGGTTGAGCACGACTTTTGCCCCCTGTGCCTTGGCTTGAGTAGCGGCGGCAATATTAGTATCAAGCGGAATTTCCAGCTGCAGCAGCAGTTGTTTGCAGGCAAGCCCTGCACTATGGCGTTGCAATTGCTCGGGCGTTAACCGGCCGTTGGCGCCGGCGGCCAGTGCAATGGTGTTTTCACCCTCACTATTTACCTGAATGAGCGCTACGCCAGTATTCACGCCGCGTATCGACTCAATGGCCTCGGTATTCATGCCATCGGTGGCAAAGCCCTCGACCAAGGTGCTAGCCAGAGCATCGTCACCTACGCAGGCAATAAAACGCGTGCGGGCACCGGCACGCACCGCTGCCACCGCCTGATTAGCCCCTTTGCCGCCGGGCACAATTTGATAATCACTACCGGTTAGGGTTTCGCCTGGACGCGGAAACTGCGCCAGGCGAATAACGTGATCGATATTAATACTGCCTACTACGGTTAATGTCATGGTGTGAACCTTACTTGCTGATCACTTGCAGTGGCACGGGAATATGCTGTTCTACAGTTTCGCCTTTAAGGATCTTGTCGGCGGTTTCTACTGCAATGGCGCCAATGGCGTCAGGCTGCTGGGCGATGGTGGCCGACAAGCGTCCGCCCTGTACCGCTTTTATGCCGTCTTGAGTGCCATCAAAACCGACAATGAGCACGTCTTTTTTATTGGCGGCTTGCAGGGCACGCAGGGCACCCAGTGCCATTTCGTCGTTTTGGGCAAATACCGCTTGCACGCCTGCATTACCGGCCAACAGGTTTTCCATTACGTTTAAACCTTTGGTGCGATCAAAGTCTGCGGGCTGGCTGGCCAATAGTTCAAAACCATGCTTAGCAATCGACTGTTTAAAGCCTTCGCCACGCTCACGGGCAGCACTGGTGCCGGCAATGCCTTCCAGTTGGATTACCTTGGCGTTTTCACCGACTTGCTGGGCAATAAAATCACCGGCCATCAGGCCGCCGGCTACGTTGTCGGAGGCAATGTGTGAAACTACGTCACCGCGGCTGGCAGCCCGATCCAAGGTTATCACCGGCAGCTTGGCGCGATTGGCCAGACGAATAGCATTAGTCACCGCATCCGAGTCGGTAGGGTTGATCAGCAACACTTTGGCGCCGCGTACACTTAAGTCTTCTACGTTCGACAGCTCTTTGGCGGGATCATTTTGTGAGTCCAGCACGATCAGGTTGTAACCCAGCTCGGCGGCTTTTTTCTCGGCACCTTCTTTCATGGTGACAAAGAACGGGTTATTTAGAGTAGAAATAACCAGTGCTAAGGTATCTTTGGCATAGGCGCCGCTACTCATGGTGGCGCCAAGCAGAGCAACAGAAAGCAGTGTGGTCAGTTTTTTCATGATGCGTTTCCTTAATAATAACGGCTTAAAGTGAGCCTGAATGTTACTTGTGTTTGTTGTCGACCAATACGGCCAGCAAAATAACGGTCGCCTTGGCAATCATCTGGTAATAAGACGATACGTCCAGCAGGTTAAGGGCATTATTCAAAAATCCGATAATCAGGGCGCCAATCAAGGTGCCCATAATGGCTCCTTTACCGCCAGCTAGGCTGGTGCCACCTAATACAACGGCAGCGATGGCGTCTAGTTCATAGGTGGTACCGGCGGTAGGCTGGGCCGAAGACAAGCGGCTGGTCACAATAATGGCAGCCAGTGCCGACAGCATGCCACAAATGGCATACACGCCAATTTTTACCCGAGCCACGTTAATGCCCGACAAGCGAGCGGCGGCTTCGTTACCGCCCACCGCATAAATATAGCGGCCAAAACGAGTATGGTTTAGCAGATACCAAGCACCGAGAAAGGTCATGGCCATCAACCACACCGGCACCGGTATGCCAAATACATAGCCGGTACCAAACCAAGCAAAAATATCGCCGGCATCGGTAAAGCCTGTCGAAATAGGGCGGCCTTCGGTATACACCATGGTTACACCGCGCAGCAGCGTCATGGTCACCAAAGTAGCAATAAATGCCTGCACCCGGCCTTTGGCCACAATTAGGCCACTTAAACTACCCAGGGCAAAGCCTGCCAGTAATATTGCCGGCAGAGTGATGAAAATAGACAACTCCATCGACACCATACTGGCGGCAAAAGCACCACACAACGCCAACACCGAGCCGACACTTAAGTCTATGCCGGCGGTGAGAATGACCAAGGTCATGCCTACGGCAATAATGGCGTTAACCGACGTTTGGCGCAAAATGTTGAGCAGATTGTCGACGGTAAAAAAATACGGATTTAATGCCGACACCACGGCAATCAGCACGATAAGTGCAATCAGTGATTTTTGGGCAATCAGCCACTCTTTGCTGAACCAACGGCGGTTATTGGCGGTCGTCATCATGCTTGTTCCTTTTGGTGGGTATTACCGACGGCCGCGGCCAGCAGTTGTTCTTGAGTAGCGGTGGTGGCGTTAAATTCACCGTTAATACGCCCTTGGTGCATGACCATAATGCGATCACTCATGCCTAATACTTCTGGCATGTCGGATGACACTAAAATAATGGCCATGCCTTCTTGTTTAAAGCGGTTGATCAGCTGATAGATTTCTTTTTTAGCACCCACATCGACACCGCGAGTGGGCTCGTCGAGGATCAGCACCTTGGGGCGGGTCATCAGGCCTTTGGCAATGGCCACTTTTTGCTGATTGCCCCCCGATAAATTACCAATCAGTTGCTCGCGACCCGGGGTTCTAATCTTAAACAGATCAATGAAGTCGTCTACGGCGCTGCGTTCGGCTGCGTGATCCAGCTGGGGGCCACTGCTAAACTCGGCCAATGCCGACAGACTCATGTTAATTTTGACCGATAAGCCTAAGATTAGACCATCACCTTTGCGGTCTTCTGAAATATAAGCAATGCCGGCGGCCAAGCCCTGTTGCGGATGATTGGCGGCATAGGGTTTGCCCGATAACCACACCTGACCTTTGGTGCGTGGCTCGGCACCATACAGTGCTTTAACCAGTTCGGTACGACCCGCCCCCATTAGGCCGGAAAACCCGAGTATTTCACCCTGATGCAAACTAAAGCTCACATCACGAATGCCCGGCGCACTCAGGTGGTCTACTTTAAGTACTTCTAAGCCCTGAGGCACCTGCATCCGCGGGTATTGCTCGTCTAATTTGCGACCGACCATCATCTCAATGAGTTGATCTTCATCGATGTCGCTTACGGCGGCTTCGGCGATCCATTTGCCATCGCGCAACACGGTAACACGGTCGCAAATATCAAAAATTTCCTGCAGCCGGTGCGAGATATACACCATGGCGCAACCGTCGGCCCGTAGCTCTTCAATAACGCGGAATAATGCTTGGGTTTCGGTGTCGGTTAGCGCATCGGTCGGTTCATCCATAATGATGACATCGGCCTTAAACGACAGCGCCTTAGCAATTTCCACCATTTGTTGGGCACCAATACTCAAATTGCCCAAGCGGGTGTTAGGAGATTGGCGAATTTGCAGTCGGTCGAGCAACACCTGAGCATCCGCATACAGCTGAGTCCAGTTGATTTTGCCAAAGGCATTCACTGGCTCTCTGCCGAGAAAAATATTTTCGGCGATGGTCAGCTCATCCAGCAGATTCAGCTCTTGGTGAATAATACCAATGCCCGCTTGCTGCGAATCTCGTGGGCCTTTAAAACGACAAGGCTGGCCACGGTAGACAATGCTGCCTGCGTCCGGCTGATAAATACCGGTGAGTACCTTCATCATGGTGGACTTACCGGCGCCGTTTTCGCCCATTAGTGCCATCACTTGGCCTGGATACACGTTCAGGCCGGCTTGATCTAGCGCCTTAACGCCAGGAAATGCCTTTTCTATGCCAGTTAGGGACAGTATAGGTTCCATGTTCACCTCAAAAAGGCACGCCGCAGCGCAAGATCAGGTTGGCGTAGGGAGTGCATTCGCCGGTGCGTACTACTGCCTTGGCCTGAGTAGTATCTTGTTTGAATTGCTCATGGTTAATGTAGCTCACCGTAATCTCTTTGCCTTGATCGATGGCGGCCTCGGCTATTTTAGCCAATAGCTGTTGATGCAATTCGGGACTTGCGGTGATGATTTCTTGTGCCAAGGTAACGCTTTCTAGCTGCAGCTCGGTTAATAAGGCGCTTAATACCGCCAACAACCCCGGCAATCCTGGGCTAACGGCCAAGTCGATACGCTGGGGGCCACCAGGTATGGGCAAGCCTGCATCGGCTAGAACTATGCCATCAGTATGGCCGACACTGGCGACCAGCGCCGATAAATGGCTGTTAAGTAAGGTGGTTTTTTTCACAAGATTCGCCTTGTTCTGGGGCGCTGAGGCCCGAGCGGTTTAACCAGATACGACAAGCGAAACGGTTACGCAATCGATTCGATTGGCGATTGTAGACAAAAAATATATTTATTGTGCGTTTGTAATGATAAAAATGAGATCTGGATCAACAAAGTGCTCAGCAATTTTAGAGTAAGAGAAGCCAGCCGCAGTTAATGATAAAATAGCGCACAACATCGATTTTGCCACTAGTCTCATATAGGTATTTATGCTGCATTCACACTCTTTGCCGCCAGAGTTTGGCGCTTTGCTGGCTCCCATCTATGCATTTTTGCGTTGTGAGACCCCCGACGCTTGGCTCGAAGAAGCACAGAAGCCGGAAAACTTATCCATTATTTTACGGGATCATTTGCTCTGTGAGTTAAAAGCCGCGCAAAGTGCCATGTTTTTGCTTAAACGCTATGCCCTAACAGAAGAGGGCATTAGTGACATATCAAAGATGATTGAGCCTTATGAACAATTTGCTTATACAAGAGTGGGTAGTCTTAGCACCTTAAAAGGTAAGAACGTCTTGTCTAAGTTAATTAAAGCGCGTCCTGACTGCGCTTATGGGCAAGATATGATTGATAAGATGGTACTGCTGATCAGGGAAGAGCTGCACCACTTCTATCAAGTGCTAGAAATTCTCGAAGACAACCAGATCAAGTACGACCCCATACCGGCTTCACGATATGCCAAGATGATGCTGAAAAAAGTTCGAACCTTTGAACCAGAGGCGCTAGTAGATAAACTTATTATTTGTGCATTTATAGAAGCGCGTTCTTGTGAGCGGTTTGCCAAGTTGGCACCCCATCTACCGCCTAAAATCGGCAAATTCTATGTGTCGTTGCTGCGATCTGAAGCTCGTCATTACCAAGATTACTTGGCGTTGGCTGAACAGATAACTGGCGAAGATATCTCCGATAGAGTGGCGCTTTTTCGAGAAATTGAAGCAGACTTGATCCTATCACCGGATGCTAACTTTAAGTTCCATTCGGGAAGCCCTAGCCCTTTCGGGCAGCTTTAAGCCGCCAGTTATACGTTTTACGCCATACGTGTTACGCCTTACGTTAAAGACAAACACCGTCCTTCTTTAACGTATAGCGTAAGGCGTACAGCGTATAACTGCCTTTACCTTTTATTGTGATGCCACCGATATTCGTTATTGTAGTTTTGTAGTAGGCGTAAGCCTTGTTCGCTTTGCGGAGTGGTTAGCACCTTGTGGGTGGGGCCGGCTTCTACTATGTGGCCGTCGTGCATTAAAATTACGTGGTCGCTGATGTGGCGTACCACGCCAAGATCGTTGGCGACTAATACGTAAGATAATCCCAGCCGGGTTTGTAGGCTCAGCAGCAGGTTAATAATTTGCGAGCGCACCGAAATATCCAGATTAGAAATAGCCTCATCGGCGACAATTATATTGGGTGATAAAATTAACGCTCGGGCCAGCGCTACTCGCTGCTTTTGGCCGGTTGAGATCATTTGCGGATAAAAGTGATAATGATCAGGTAGCAAACCCACCATGCGCAAGGTTTCCAACACCAGCTCGTGGCGTTGCGTGGCATCTAGGCTGGTGTTTAAGCTGAGCGGCATTTCTAGAATCTTACCAATACTACTGCGTGGATTAAGCGCGGTGTTGGGGTCTTGAAAAATCATGCGCAGTAGCTGGCAGCGTTTTTTATCATCTCCTGGCTCAATTTTCTCGCCGTTGATATAAATATTGCCCTGAGTGGGTGGCATCACGCCGGCCAGCACCTTCGCCAAGGTGCTTTTCCCCGATCCCGAGTCGCCCATAATGGCCAGCGTTTGGCCGCGCTCAAGAGTAAAAGATAACGGATGAAACGCGGTTTTGGTTACCTTGCGAAAAAATCGCGTATGGGTGACAAACCCTTTGCTGAGATTATCGACCTTAAGTAGCGGCACCTGACTCATGACTTAGGCTTACCTTTTGGCATATTAAGCGGAAAGTGACAGTAATAGCTTTGCCCCTTGTACTTGGCCAACGGTGGGGTGATGACACACTGTTTTTGGGCGTTAGGGCAACGTGGTCCTAACCGGCAGCCAATGGGCAGGCTTTGTAGGGGCGGTATGGCACCGGGCAGTATATTCAGTCGCGATTTATGAGGCAGACTGCCATCTAAATCCGGCATCATCTGTAATAAAGCAGCGGTATAAGGGTGATGTGGTTTGGTGAGCAATTGCTCGCGGGTGCCTGACTCTACCGCCTGACCGCAATACATCACGGTAATATTGTCCGTTAACTGCGCAAACGTTGTTAAGTCGTTGCTG
Organism: Oceanisphaera ostreae; assembly: GCF_042676125.1. Lineage (NCBI taxonomy): Bacteria > Pseudomonadati > Pseudomonadota > Gammaproteobacteria > Aeromonadales > Aeromonadaceae > Oceanisphaera > Oceanisphaera ostreae. The sequence goes on along the minus strand of NZ_JBHTJS010000048.1, from coordinate 73,779 downwards.
ATCAGCAAAATGGTGGTGCCGGAGAGTTTATTTACCTTCTCGAGTAGGCGTAATATTTGTGCCTGATTAGAGGCCTCCATCGCATTAGTAGGCTCATCGGCCACCAATAACTTGGGCTGATTGGCAATGGCCATGGCGATCATCACCTTTTGGCATACTCCCTCCGACAGCTCAAAGGGATAGGAACTCATCACCGCTTTCGAATTGCGAATACCCACGCGGTGTAACAGAGATACTGCCTGAGTGTAGCGCCAGTTCCAGTGCTGCCACCATGCACCTTTTATTTTTTGTGCTGGCATGGCTTCTTTTAACTGAGCGCCAATGGTTTCTGACGGGTCTAGGCAGCTAGAGGGCTCTTGAAATACCATGGCAATGTCTCGACCCATGATGCGCCGGCGCTCTTTAGGCGATAGGGCAAGCAAGTCGATATTGTCGAAGTGCATGCGGTCGGCCGTTACATGCCAAGTATCTTTGGCAATGCCGACGATGGTTTCGGCGACCAGACTTTTTCCTGACCCCGACTCGCCTACCAAGCCGCGAATTTCGCCATCGGCGAGTGTGAGACTAAATTTATCGACCGCCTTCACGAGTCCTTGAGGGGTCTCAATTTCGATGGTGAGGTTGCGAATGTCCAGCTGTGGCATTAGTCCATTACCTCATTAATTGCTTGGAGTAGTCCTTCTCCGACCATATTGATCACCAATACAGATAACAGAATTGCCAGCCCAGGTAATGCCACTGTCCACGGAGCAAGAAACACTAACTCCATGGCATCCGCCAGCATGGTGCCCCATTCAGGCTTAGGGGGTTGAGCGCCTAACCCTAAAAAACCCACGGCGGTAATGTCCAAAATGGCGGACGATAAACCACGGGTTGTTTGGCTTACTATGGCGTCACTTAAGTTAGGCAGCACGCCATAACGCAGCATGTGCCAGCGGGTGCCGCCATCCAGACGCAGGGCGGTCAGGTACTCTTTTTGCATCTCATCTGACACCGCGTTATAGATGGCGCGGGTAAACTGTGGCGTTAGCGCTAGCGTAATGGCAATCAGTGTATTAAAAAGACCGGGTCCCAGTATGGCGACAAAGATAATGGCCAATAGCAAAGAGGGAATGGACAGCAGCGTATCTAAAAAATGATTAAGAATACTGGCCTTAAAGCCTTTGCTCATGCCACCAATAATACCAATACCGCCGCCTACCAGTAGTGCAATTAACACCGCCAGTACGCCATTACCAAAGGTAAGGCGTGCGCCAAATATTAGCCGCGACAGCATATCGCGCCCTAAGTCATCGGTGCCAAAAAAGAAGTCGACATTACCATCGTCAGCCCAAGAGGGCGGCATCAGCAAGAGGTGAGAAAATTGCTCATTAGCGGCATAAGGTGCCAGCCACGGCGCGAGCAGTGTTAATAGTGACAACAACCCTAAGCCCCATAAGCCTGTCATGGCCAGCATATTACGCCTAAATACTATCCAGGTTTGTTCGCGTGGCGAACGCACATGCACTTCTGGATAAATATTACCCCTGCTTGGCATAAATGGCCTTCCTTCTGGCTGGGTAAATTAAGGTGGACATCACTTCTACTGCGGCACTAGCTACTATGGTGAAGGTGGCAATGGCCAACGTGCCGCCTTTAATCGCGGCATAGTCTTGCAAGGCAATGCTGGTTACCAACCAGCGACCTAGGCCTGGCCAGTCGAAGACAATTTCGGTCATAATTGCTGAGGTCAGCACGGTGCCAAACTGTAACCCTAGGGTAGGAATAGCCATGGGAAAGGCGTTGCGCAGGCCGTGGCGTAAAATGACATGTCTGTCGCTTAACCCTTTGGTGAGAACGGCGCGAATGTAGTTTTGCTTAAGTACGTCGAGCAGAGCGCTGCGAATTTGGCGGATAACCTCGGTGGTGGGCACGATGGCTAGCACCAGAGCAGGCAACACCAAATGACGCAATGCGTCTAAAAAGGCCGGCCATCGATACTGATTATCGGTAAGCAGGGTGTCTATGGTCATAATGCCGGTGACTTGTTTCACTTCATATAGCAGGCTGAGTTGTCCTGACACCGGTAGCCAGCCTAAATTAAGCGAGAAAAACATCACCAGTAATAATCCTAACCAAAACACCGGCACCGAATAACCAATGAGGGTACCGGTGAGGATCACGGTGTCTTGCCAGCGGCCTAATCGTAAGGCCGCTAAGGTGCCTGCGGGTATCCCCACTACTAGCGACACAATAAACGCGGCGAGGCACAGCTCTAAGGTGGCGGGAAAATACTGGCTGAGTGCGCCCAGCACTGGCAGACCTGAGACGCTAGATATCCCAAAATCACCGGCCAGCAGTTGATGCGTAAAGGCGAGATAACCGCTAAAAAAATCAGGCGAATGGTCGCTCATTAGCTGAAATTCCAGCACATAAGCGATAAGCGTGAGCATAATGAGCGTACTGAGCAATAGCGTGAGGCGGCGCAACAAATAAAGCAGCATGATTACTCCTTGTAGGCCCGATGAAAGGCAACTCCGCCATAAGGCAGCAATTGTAGCCCCTTTACTTGACGACGATAAGACAACAATCGCTGACTGTGTATTAGAGGGATCACGGCCATATCCTGATAAGCCAGCATTTGGCCGAGTTGATAATGCTTACGACGCTTGTCTTGTGAAGACTCTGTGAGCGCTAAATCTAATTGCTGTTCGAATAAAGGCTGGCACCAGCGGCTGGCATTAGTGCCAGCGGCAATGGCCCGACAACTCAACAGGTTGCGTAATATATTATCTGGATTAGGGGTGTCGGCAGACCAGCCAGTGAGCACCGCATCGTGGCTGCCGGCCAGTAGCTTGCGGCGTAATAACTGCTCATCCAGAGGTTGTAGGCTGACCTTAATGCCAAGCTTAGCCAAGCGCTGCTGAATAATTTGCCCGGTTTTCAATCCGTCTGGATTATAACTTCGCTCGCCAGCTGGCATAAGTAAGGTGATGCTCATGCCCTCGCCCTCGCTTATGCCAGCTTGTTTGAGCAACCAGCGAGCGCGATCTAAATTCGCCGGTGGCATAACCAGTGTGGAGTCATACGTCCAAGAGGTGGGGGGCAGCAAAGACTCGGCCAGCTCACCGGCATTAAAGTATACGGCCCGAAGAATATCTTGTCGTTCTAGCGCCAGACTAAAAGCCTTGCGTACGCGAATATCATTAAAGGGTGCTTTCTGTGTGTTTAGTGCCAGCACCGACACGTTCATGCCGGCGGTCTCGCTTAATAACAGGTCGGGATGGCGCTCGATCACCGCCAGTTGGCTGGCCGCCGGGTTGGCCATCGCATCACATTCACCCGACAATAGCTTGGCTAAGCGCTTAGACGACTTAGGGGTAATGTCGAACACCAATTGCTTTAATATCGGTTGACCGCGCCAGTAATCAGGGTGGCGATAATAGCGGATAAACTCATCGGGACGATAAAATTCGAGCTTAAAAGGCCCGGTGCCTATCGGTTTTCTGTCCAATTGCTTAGGGGTGCCCGCAGCCAGTAACTGTTCGCCATATTCTGCCGACAGGATCACTGCATAATCGGTAGCCAAATAACTAAGAAAATCGGCATCTGGGCGCGTTAATATAAATTCGACTTGGTGTGCGTCAATCACGCGCACTTGGCTGACTAACTCTGACCAGTTAACCCCGCTGAAAAACGGATAGCGACCGCCACCCACCTCATGATAGGGGTGCTGTTTATCTAAAATGCGGTTAAAGGTAAATGCTACATCGTCTGCCGTTAGCGGACGGCTGGGACTAAACCAAGGAGTTGTGTGAAATTGCACCGCCTTGCGCAAGGTAAAACGATAGCGCAGGCCATCGTCATCGCGCTGCCATTGGGTGGCAAGCGAAGGCATGAGTTGCTGGTTGCTTGGGTCGAGACTCAACAGATGGTTATATAGTTGATGCGCGGTGGCATCGAGCGTTTCGGTAGACATCACCAGTTGTGGATTAAAACTCAGTGGCGCGTTGGCGATACAATACAATAAGCTTTCTTGTGCCAGTTGTCGGTGGCCGTTGCTCTCACCGTCACATCCTGCCAGTAATAGGCTGCTTAGCAGCCCCCAAAGCCATACACGCATTGCTTAATCCTTGAGTTATTCTTGCCCGCCGAGGGGAAGCTGTGCGGCATGTTTACGCAACAGGCCACGTAGTTGATGATAACTTAACCCCAGTTGTTCGGCTGCTTGGCGCTGATGATAATGAGTGTGCACTAGTGCCGCTTTTAGCAAGCGCACTTCTTGTTGCGCTAAGTGCGTTTTTAAATCGGTTGGCAAGACAACGCTTTCATCTGCTTTAATTCGGCTGTTTGTATCCGGTCGCCACGGTGAGGCAAAGGGATCTAAATATAACGCCTTTAGCGTTACTTCTGGCTGACCGTGGCGATATAAACTGCGCTCAATCACATTCTTGAGTTCTCGCACATTGCCAGGCCAGGAGTGAGCCAGCAACTGCTGTTGCACCGCATTACTGAAGCCTGCAAACAACGGCCAGCCCAGCTCCACGCATAAATTAACAGCAAAATGTGCTGCCAGACGAATAATATCGTCTTCACGTGCGCGCAAGGGCGGCAATGTAATCACATCAAAGGCCAATCTATCAAGCAGATCGGCACGAAAGTCTCCCTTTTGTGCCAATGAGGGCAAATCCTGATTGGTGGCGCACACTAGTCGCACATCTATCCGTACCGCCTCGCTGCCGCCCACTCGTTCAAATTCACCGTATTCAATCACCCGCAGCAACTTTTCTTGTACTCTCGGGCTGGTGCTGGCGAGCTCATCCAAAAACAGAGTGCCGCCATTCGCGCGCTCAAAGCGACCTAAATGACGTTTTTGTGCACCAGTAAAGGCGCCCACTTCGTGGCCGAATAACTCAGTTTCTAACAGGGTTTCGGCGAGGGTGGCACAGTTAAGAGAAATAAAGGGCTGTTGCCAGCGCGGCGATAAGTAATGCAAGCGATGGGCAATCAACTCTTTGCCTGTGCCGCGCTCGCCCACCACCAGCACCGGCTTGTGCAGTGGAGCCAATAATGAAGTGTGCTCTAACACGGACAGTAATGCATTGGATTGACCAATTAATTCATCATGTTGCATAAGTGCCTCACGAACTTAAAAAAGCGGTACGCCTTACGCTAAAGATAAACATCGAAAGAGCAGTGAAGGGTGAAGCGTAAAGGGCTAAGGGGTAGACCTAACCCACATTAATCTTAAAACCCCGAGACTTTTGCAACACTTCTTTGCGTTATGCCGTCTTACTGGCTCCTGATTGAGTCCGTCATGACAGCCCAGTATCTGCTCTTTCTCTATGCCGTCTTGCCGGGCTTGCCCCGGTATCTCTCTTTTAAGTCGATTGAAATCGACCTACATTACTCCAAGTTCCTGACCCACATCAGGAAGACGGTTTAGTGGTTAAATTTACCACATAGTGGTTATTTTTGCCTGCAGCTCTTTCTTTAATGTAAGGGTGAAATCAATAATTTCTTTAATTTCAAGTGTTTAAATTTATCTCTTGAGTTGGCACATAAATTGTAAGTATAGGGTGTAGAGGGATCTAGCACACTGCTAGTTAACCATGGTCATTTTATATAAAGGGTACCTTATATGAGTATTTTTTCTCGTTTAGCAGACATTATTAACGCCAACTTAAACTCGTTGCTGGATAAGGCCGAAGACCCGGCGAAAATGGTGCGGCTTATTATTCAGGAAATGGAAGACGAGCTGGTACGTGAGCGTTCAAACCTAGCGCGTTTTCTGGCGGAAAAGAAAGACGTATTACGTCAAATAGAGCGCCACCAACAGCGGGTCACCGAATGGCAAGGTAAGGCAGAGCTGGCGCTAAGCCGAGATCGTGAAGATTTGGCGCGGGCGGCCTTACTAGAAAAAAGTAAACAGCTAGATTTGCTGAACGCGCTGGATCACGAGCAGCAGGTGGTGGGTGAGGGTATCGATAAATTATCGCAAGCCATAGGTGCGTTGGAAGACAAGTTAATAGATGCCAGATCGCGACAGCAAGCCATGCAGCTGCGTGAGCGCAGTGCGCAAAGCCGTATTAAAGTGCAAGAGCGAGTGCGCCACAGTGAAACGGCCTCGTCGATAGATAAGTTTGATCGCATGGAGCGAAAAGTAGATGAGTTAGAAGCAAAGGCGGATATTTACAGCCAAAGTAAGGGCTTGGATCAGTCGTTTGCCGAGTTGGCAGTGGATGACGTCATTAGCCAAGAGCTAGATAAGCTAAAGGCAAAGTTGAATAAACACGAGGAGCACTAATGTCAGAGCTGGCTTGGGCCTTAGTGGCCCCATTAAATATCTTTTTGTTTCTGGTGGTGCCCATTTGGCTGGTGTTGCATTATCGCAGCAAGCGTCGGCTAGATGAAGGGCTGGGCGAAACCGCCCGAGTACGATTAGAGCAAAGTCTTACACAAACCGAACAACTGGCCGAGCGGGTAGATATCCTAGAGCGGCTATTAGATCAGGAGGTTCCCGGATGGCGTCAACCTTAATCAACCTATATCGTGACAAACGCAACGGCAAGCTGGGGGGCGTGTGTGCAGGTATTGCGCGCAAGGTAGGAGTTGAGCCTTGGTTAGTACGAGTGCTGGCAGTGACTGCTTTGGTGTTTACCAGCTTTTTAACACTGGTGCTCTACATTGCCGCCTGGCTATTGCTGGACGATCGGCCACAAGTAGCAGAAGCGGGGCCGAGTCATGTAAAAAGCGCCGGCTGGCAGTCGGGGTTGTCACCGAATGATGCGCTAACGCGCCTCGAAACTCGCCTGCAAGGGCTGAACGGCCGCGTGGCCAAAATGGAGCGCTTGCTCACCTCGCAAGAGTTTCGAGTGCGCCGAGAGTTCAATGATCTGGATAAACATTAAGAAAGGCATGATCAGTGCAGACAAGGCAGATGGGTATATTGATACTAATGAGCGGGTATATCTTGAGGCGTTGGCGCACAAGCTAAATTTGCCAACCGAGTTGGTGGCGCATCTTGAGCAGCAGATATTACAGGGAATAATACAACAGGGAGTAATGCACTAAATGGGGTGACCGACGGGGCTCGAACCCGCGACAACCGGAATCACAATCCGGGACTCTACCAACTGAGCTACGATCACCATAGATGGCGCGCCCTGCAGGACTTGAACCTGCGACCACCCGCTTAGAAGGCGGGTGCTCTATCCGGCTGAGCTAAGGGCGCTTTGTTGCTACATCATACTACCTTTATGTCAGGTAATACTCTGCGCTAACGGGGCGGGATAATACCCATTTGCCCTGCAGTGGTCAACGGCTTTGTCTTGTGCCGTGGGTCGAATAGCCTTAATCATGGGTTATGAGTAAAAATACAGCAAAAGCAAGAGTGAAAGCCGTTGGTGCTTGCTTATCAAAGCGGTGAAAAAATGCGACAATCGGCGCAGGTTTATAAAGGTGAGAATCAACGCAGATGTCAGCTCAAATAATCGATGGAAAAGCGATTGCACAAGCGGTACGTAACCAAGTGGCCGAGCAAGTGGCCGAACGAACCCGCGCCGGAAAACGCGCGCCTGGTTTGGCGGTTATATTAGTGGGGGCAAATCCAGCCTCACAGGTGTATGTGGGCAGTAAACGCCGCGCCTGTGAAGAGGTGGGGTTTGTCTCTAAGTCTTACGACCTGCCCAAAGAGGCAACAGAACAGCAACTGTTGGAGTTAATCGACGAGCTGAATCAAGATAACACCATAGACGGCATTTTGGTGCAGTTGCCGCTGCCTAATCATATTGATAGCACACCGGTTATTGAGCGAATTCATCCGCACAAAGACGTAGACGGCTTTCATCCCTACAATATAGGTCGACTGGCTCAACGGATTCCTGCGCTGCGCCCCTGTACTCCTAAAGGCATTATTACTTTGCTTGAGCGCAGTCACATTAAAACCCATGGTCTTAATGCGGTAGTGGTTGGAGCCTCTAACATTGTGGGCCGCCCGATGACGCTAGAGCTGCTGCTGGCTGGTTGCACCACTACTACTTGCCATCGCTTTACTGAGGGTTTGCAGGCTAAGGTAGAGGGAGCCGACTTATTGGTAGTGGCGGTGGGTAAGCCTAACTTTATTCCAGGTCATTGGATAAAGCCCGGTGCAGTAGTTATTGATGTGGGTATTAATCGAAAGGAAGATGGTGGCTTGGTAGGGGATGTCGAATATGTGGTCGCCGCCGAGCGAGCTGCTTATATTACGCCGGTGCCCGGTGGCGTCGGCCCGATGACGGTTGCTTCGTTAATAGAAAATACCCTTATTGCCTGTGAGCGTTATCACCAAGATAACTAACATTACAACACTCGGAGCTAGGGATTAAATAATGTTTGCCACGCCTCTTGGTTACGAGAGGCACGCAAGTGCACGGACGAAGAGCAAAAGCATAAAATGTTATATTATAAGGTCTTAACCTAATAAGGTCCTTGTTTTCTCTTGATTTTTCCGTGCAGTTCCGTGGCGAAGAAATTTTTAGTTCAGGGTGTTAGGTTTACCCCTTCGCTCTTTACGCTTCACTCTTTACTCTTTACCTTCATTTAATAAGGACAGCGTATGCAGTGGCCCAGCAAGGATGTGCTTTACACGGTAATCTTTGGCACCGAGACACCTGCGGGCCGCCGCTTCGACTTAGCACTCATTGTCGCTATTTTATTGTCGATAGTGGTGCTGTTTTTAGATTCAATGAGCTCGGCTCGTGCCCATATTGGCGGTACGCTGTATGTTCTTGAATGGACCTTTACCCTGTTATTTACCTTAGAATATGGGGTTAGGGTGTATTGTGCCCATAATCGACTGGCCTATATTCGCAGTTTTTACGGTATTATCGACGTACTAGCTGTTATGCCAACATACTTGTCAGTGTTTATTCCTGGCCTCAGTTTTCTACTGATGGTGCGGCTACTTCGTGTGCTGCGAATTTTTCGTATTTTAAAGCTGTTTCGCTATGCCAATGAAGCCAATGTGTTATTGCGATCTTTGAATCACAGTCGCCGTAAAATAATGGTCTTCTTTAGCAGTCTGTTTATATTGGTAACGCTGTTTGGCTCGTTATTATATGTAGTGGAAGGGCCGGAAAACGGTTTTACCAGTATTCCACTTAGTATTTATTGGGCCATTGTCACCATTACTACGGTAGGGTTTGGTGATATTACGCCACAAACGCCGCTAGGGCAGGGTATTGCTGCGGTGACTATGCTGATGGGCTACGCCATTATTGCGGTACCAACCGGTATATTGAGTGCTGAGCTGGGGCGAGAAATGCGCCGAGAATACGATATGCGCCATTGCCCGCTATGTGACAAGACCGGCCATGATAAAGACGCCAGTTACTGTAAGTACTGCGGAGGCGAAATGGAGCCAAAACAAGATCCAGAAGCTGCAGCAGCAGTAGCCGCAGAGAAAGATTAAAGGCTAAAACTATTTATGCCACGGAAAAGAGTATGAAGGGTAAAGAGTGAAGGGGCAAATCTCAGCCCTTACCATTAAAGATCCCTTTTCGCCCTTATCTCATCTTAATTTTTCCGTGTATTCAGTGTATTCCGTGGCAAAAATACTCTTTGGCTCTTTATGCTTTTAATCTGTGGCTTAAATAATAGCGGACAAAAAAATACCGAACCTAGTAGGTTCGGTATTTTTTAGTGAGTAGAGTAGTAAGTAACAAGTTGGGCTATCTATTTACCCTCCAGCTTCACTCTTTAGCTACGAGTTTAGTTATTCGCGTCGTTATCTTCCATTATTTCATCAATTTTACGGTCGGCAGCATCGGCAGCATCGTCTATTGCTTTGCCGGCTTTATCTAGCTGCTCATTGGCTCCGTCTTTAATATTGGTGGCGGTTTCATCCATCGACTCACCCATTTTTTCCATGGTGCCTTTTTCTTTCAGGCCCAGATTTTCTTGGGTGTCATCGGTCAATTCTTGGCTTTTTTCTTGTACCTGTTCAATTGACTCATCTAAGTTTTCACCGGCTTGTTCTGCTGGGCCTTTATTATCACAGGCAGCAAGACCAAAGGCAGCAACAGAGCTCAATAGTAATACATTAATCCATGATTTTTTCATTTCATACTCCTCGTTGAATATCTATTACGACTCAGGGTCGTGTGTCTACCCTTCTATTAATAGCTCAAAGATGAACATGAGAACAAGTGCTTTAATATTTAAAAACACCAAGCTATTTATAAAAAATGATACTAATCAACGGGTAACGAGTTATAGCGAAGCAAGCTGTCGTGATTAAACCTAAAAATAGCGCTCACATATGACGAAGTCTGTCATTTGCGATAGATAAATATGGCGAGGAGTAAGGGGAAGAGGACAACATTACACTAAATCTAAAAGGTAGCGCCCGGCGCCTAGCACCAAGCGCCCAGCTAACAAAAAACACAGCCTTTGGTTTCCTGGGGGCTAGGCGCTTTATTTTCTTATGGCTCGATAGTGCTTTCTAGAATTTCATTGAGCCGCTGCTCTGCCTCTTGTGAGGCTTCTTGAGTGGCCGTTTCTAGTTCTTCTTTTTGCTGTTCTATCACTTTTTGATCGGGTGCGCTGTTGTTAAGGGGATCAGCTGTCGCAGTGTTGCTATCAAATTCTTGGGTATCTGATGGAACCTGGTTATCCATAACTTGATCTATGTTATCGCCAATGTCGGCAGCAGGGCCTTTAGGCTCGCAGGCAGTCAGACCTAGCAGGGCCGTCAGTAAAAAAGTAGATAGTAAGGCGCGCATAATAAATTTCCTTAACTGAAAGATAAGACACTGGGACAGTTACACACAGAGCCGTTAAATGGATAAAAAAAGAGGGCACCAATTATGGTGCCCTGAGTATTTTTTTCAATATGGATGTGTAACTGCGGCCAGTTACTTACGACGCCAGCGAGTACCCTCGGGGCTATCTTCTAACACGATCCCCATGGCGGTGAGCTGATCTCGAGCCGCATCGGCTGCTGCCCAGTTCTTGCTTTGGCGGGCATCTAAACGCGCCTGAATCAGTCGCTCTATTTCTGCCACTTCGTCGTCGTCGCCTGTGGTGCCGCGTAAAAACGCCTCAGGGTCTTGATTCAATAATCCCAGTACGTTGGCCAGCTCACGTAAACGAGCCGCCAATCCGGCGGCGGCGGTGTCGTCTTTGCCTTTTAGACGGTTAATTTCACGGGTGAGATCAAACAAGGCTGAATAGGCTTCGGGGGTATTAAAGTCATCGTTCATTGCGGCTTTAAAGCGTGCAACAAACTCATCACCACCGGCCGCTGGTACGATTGGCAGATCGCGCAGGGCGGTATAAAAGCGCTCTAGTGCACTGTGGGCTTTGTTGAGGTTGTCGTCTGAGTAGTTAAGCTGGCTACGATAATGGCCAGACAGCAGAAAGTAACGGATGGTTTCACCGTCGAAGTGTTCTAGCACGTCACGAATGGTAAAGAAGTTGCCTAACGATTTAGACATTTTTTCTTGATCTACCATCACCATGCCCGAATGCATCCAGGTGTTTACATAGGGGCTGTGGTTGGCGCAGCAGCTTTGAGCTATTTCGTTTTCGTGGTGCGGAAACTGTAAGTCGGAGCCGCCACCGTGAATGTCGAAGTGCTTACCCAAGTGCTTACCGTTCATGGCGGAGCACTCAATATGCCAGCCTGGGCGGCCGAGGCCCCAAGGAGATTCCCAGCTGGGTTCGCCGGGTTTAGATTGCTTCCACAATACAAAGTCGAGCGGGCTGCGCTTGCTTTGCTCTACTTCTACGCGAGAACCGGCCTGTAGTTGCTCTAAATCTTGGCCCGACAGCTTGCCGTAGTCAGCAAAGCTGCTGACTTCAAACAATACATCACCGTTGTCGGCAACATAGGCATGACCGTCTGCAATCAGGCGTTGCACCATGGCGATGATCTCAGGAATATGGTGAGTAGCCTTGGGCTCTATATCGGGGCGGGCAATGTGTAAGGCATCAAAGTCTCGGTGCATTTCAGTCGTTAAGCGCTCGGTAAGCGCCTCGCAGCTTTCGCCATTTTCGGCGGCGCGTTTAATAATTTTGTCGTCAATGTCGGTGATATTGCGCACAAAGGTGAGATCAAGCCCGAGGTAACGCAGATAACGCGTAACCACATCGAAGGCCACGAAAGTGCGACCATGACCAATATGACACAGGTCATAAACGGTGACACCGCAAGCGTACATGCCGACCTTGCCGGGCGTTAAAGGGATAAATTCTTCTTTTTGTCGGGTCAGGGTGTTATAGATTTTCAGCATGGTTCCGCATCTTGGTCAGGGTGTGAAGGGATAATTACACCACTATTGAACCTTTAATGGCAATTTGGTGCAAGCCTTGCCGCTCTTGGGGGTTCGCTAATAGGGCTGCTTGCGTTAAAATCAAAGCCTAAATCGATTTAATCTGGATATTGGATAACAATTATGGTCACTCTACACACCAATCACGGCGACATCACTCTGAATTTGTTTGCCGACAAAGCGCCGAATACCGTTGCTAACTTTTTGCAATATTGTCGCGATGGTCATTATGACGGCGTGCTGTTCCACCGTGTTATTGACGGCTTCATGATACAGGGCGGCGGTTTTAGTGCCGACTTCAAAGAAAAAGCGACTCGCGAGCCGGTTAAAAACGAAGCCGATAACGGCTTATCTAACAAGATAGGCACTGTTGCTATGGCGCGCACCTCGGAGCCGCATTCTGCCTCAGCTCAGTTTTTCATTAACGTGGGCGACAACGACTTCTTGAATTTTAAGTCTGCGACTAGCCAAGGTTATGGCTACTGCGTGTTTGCTGAAGTAGTAGAAGGTATGGATGTGGTCAATAAGATCAAAGACGTGGCTACCGGTACTCGCGGTTATGTACACCAAGATGTGCCAGTAGAAGACGTAGTGATCACCAGCGTGACCGTTAGCGAATAAGCTTGGTTGCTGCACACACTGTGTTATCAATAATATATGCCCGCCGTTGAGCGGGCTTTTTTAACCCCTCACCCATGAGCCTGCCCTTGAATCAGACCACTCTGTTTATTGCCGACCTACACCTCAGCGCCGGACGGCCAGACATTACTGCTGCCTTTTTGCGCTTTATGCAACAAGAAGCCGTGCACGCCGAGGCCTTGTATGTGCTGGGTGACTTGTTTGAGTTCTCTATAGGGGATGATGAACCCAGCCCCCTGAACGATGAAGTAGCCGCAGCCTTTAAGGCCTGTGTTGAGCAGGGCACCCCCGTTTATTTTATTCACGGTAATCGTGATTTTATGGTGGGGCGACGCTTTGCTCGGCAAGCTGGTGTTATCTTATTGCCCGAGCATAAGGTGATTGATTTATACGGTGAGCGAACATTGATTATGCACGGCGATACCTTATGTATTGACGATGCGGGCTATCAGCGTTATCGACGAGTGACGCGTTGGGGTTGGCTACAATGGCTTTTTTTACGGCTACCGCTCACCTTTCGCATGAACATTGCCGACGGCATTCGTAGTAAAAGCGCCCAGTCAAAAGAAGTGAAGGTCATGCAGGTGATGGATGTGAATCAGGCCGAGGTAGAGCGGCAAATGCAGCGCTACAAAGTACGCTCGCTTATTCACGGCCATACTCATAGACCCGACATGCATACACTGTATATAAAAGAACAAGCAGCCCAGCGCGTCGTTCTTGGCGATTGGTATACCCAAGGCAGCGTGTTGGTGGTTAGCCCGCAAGGGATGGAATTGCAAAACCGCGTATTACCAGCAAGCTGAGGAGCCCCCATGCGGATACTGGTTGTGGAAGATAATCCGGATATTCTGGTGAATATCGTCGATTACCTTACTTTGAAACACTGCGTGGTAGATGCCCTATATAACGGCGCCGCGGCCTTAAACCAGCTCCGGCAGCAGGAATATGATTTGCTGGTGCTGGACTTATCGCTGCCGGGACTAGACGGCTTGGCGCTGTGTGCTCAGTTGCGCGCCGAGCAAAACCCACTGCCGGTGGTGATGCTAACCGCCCGCGATACCCTGAACGACAAGCTCGGCGGCTTTGCGGTGGGGGCCGACGATTATCTGGTTAAACCCTTTGCTCTGCCCGAATTGTGGTCGCGCATTCAGGCGGTGCTTAAACGTAGCCAAAAACAGCAAGTCAGGCAGCTTAAGGTGGCCGACCTAACGCTGGATCTCGATCTACGCCAAGCCAGCCGTGACGGACACGCCGTTAGCCTTAATCCCAAATGTTTAAAGCTGCTCGAAATCTTGATGCGCCATTCGCCCCATGTGGTGAGTCGTGACACCTTGATTGATCAGCTGTGGGCCGATGATCCCCCAGACAGCGACGGTCTTAAGTCGCACATTTATCTACTGCGCAGCCAGCTCGATAAACCCTTTGATTGTACCTTGCTGCATACGGTGCACGGTCAGGGTTATCGGCTAGCCGTTGAGGATAAATAAAATGTCGATGACCATTAAATCTCGACTGCAACTGGCGTTGAATTTGGTGATAGTAGCCACCAGCTCGCTGGCGGCGGTGGGCATGGTGTTGCTGATCTTCTGGTTTGAAGACACCCTATTTTACAACCATCTGCAAAGTGATTTAAGCGATCAAATTCGCAATCATCAGCGCGTGACCACGCCGTTGGTGCTGCCGATGACGGACACTACCTACTACAAGTTGCCGCGATCCGAGCAACAACTGTTGCCCGAGATGTTTCGTGGCTACCCTCAGGGCGGGCACGAAGTGCTATCTGCCAACAAAGCCTACAACTTGCTGGTGCGCCACGATGGCGACTGGGTACATGTGCTGGTGCAGGATCAGAGCGAGTTTGAGCGTTATGAACTGTTGGTATTTGTGGGGGTAGGGTTTGGCGTTTTGCTGGTGTGGGGGCTGGGCTTTGTGCTATCTCGGCGTTTGAGCCGGCAGATCTTGCAACCGATATCGCGCCTCGCCGCCGCCGTCGCCAGTTTGCCACAACAGCTGGGCAGTCGGCTCGAAATGGATTACCCCCACGACGAAACCGGCCAGCTGGCGCGTAGCTTCGATCACTACGTATTACGCGTGAACGAACTTTTGCTGCGTGAGCAGCAGTTTTCTGCCAATGCCAGTCATGAACTACGTACCCCCATGATGGTGATCCGTGGTGCGGTAGACATGCTAAAAGAAGGCGAACCACCCGCCGCCGAGCTGCGTCAGTTGCAACGTATCGACGGGGCCTTGCTACAAATGCAGCAACAAACCGAGTTGTTTTTACAGCTATCCCGCACCCCCGACTCTTTGTCGGGCAAAAACGAGCAGCAACCATTAGCCGATATCGCCGCTCGGCAATTGGCGCATTGGCAGCCGCTGGCCGATGCCAGAGGATTGACGCTGCAACTTGAGGTAAACGGTGAGGTGGGACAGCGGCCCGCTACCATGATGGTCGCAGTGCTGAATAATCTGCTACGTAATGCCATGCAGCACACCTTGGAGGGAGAAATACGGCTGGAGCTAGATGCGCACTATTTGCGGGTGCTGGATACCGGCAGTGGCATTGCTCTGGCGGCACAACAGCAAGTTCGTGAGCGTGGGGTGAGTGCTGCCAACCCCGAAGGCTTTGGGCTGGGGTTGGCGATAGTCGAGCGTATTTGCGAACATCAGGGCTGGCGGTTGGCGTTATCCAGCCCCGACGGCACCGGCACTCAGGCGACGGTTTATTTTGACGAGGCCTGATTGAGAGCGATCCGGCCTTGGCCACGACAGCCGTTGAAGACATCCAGCTGTGCTTGGTAAAGGTCGGTCGACACATTCATCAAGCCTAAAATAGAGTCAAACAGGTTGTCGTGGGAATAGACGCTGTTCTTGGCGTCCTGTCGCAGGCATTGCTCGTCCAGTTGCTTGTCGGCCACAAAGGCGTCGGAGAACCAGGTTAGCATAGGCACATGGGTCTGCTCTGTGGGTGCCAGTGAATAGGGCATACCATGCAGATACAGCCCAGACTCACCCAAAGACTCGCCGTGATCCGATACATACAGCATGCCGGTGCTTAGATTTTGGCGCTGCTTCAATAAGGTGATCACCTTACTCATGATGTAATCGGAGTAATACAGGGTATTGTCATAGGTATTGTTCAGCTGACGGGCGTCACAATTTTGAATATCACTACGCTGACAATCGGGCTGAAAGTGAGAAAACTCGGCGGGATAACGCTTGTAGTAGGTCGGCCCGTGGCTGCCCACCATGTGCAGCACTATCATGTTATTTTGCTCACTCAACTGGTCGAGCTGGGCGCTTAAGCCATCCAGTAACACCTGATCCTGACAATAGTCGCCGTCACACACCGGCGTGTTGGCGTCGGGCTTGAATTCAATGGTCTTAATGCGCTCGCACACGCCTTTACACCCGCCGTCGTTCTCCAACCACAGTGTATTAATGCCAGCTCTTTGTACTATGTCCATCAGATTATCTTGGTTGGCGGCCTGAGTATCAGAAAAATCCGACTTGGACAGGCGTGAAAACATGCAAGGCACCGACACGGCAGTGGCGGTGCCGCAGGATGACACTTGCTGAAAATAGGTTACCCCAAGCGGCTGGGTAAAGGCATTGGTGTCTCGCTCATAACCGCCGTACTGAAAATTATCGGCACGGGCAGTTTCACCCACCATTAGCACCAGTAGCTGCTTGCGGCTATCCGGTGATTGGGCGGATAGGGTGGCGTCTTCACCTAGCGGGCGATAGGGGATGTCTTCCTTGAAATAGGTATCTTGCACATAGCCATACAGGCTGTGGGTGAAGTGGGTGGGAATGATCATCTTATTCAGGTAGGCGTTGTTTCTGCCAACCGAGGCGTAGTCTTTGTAGTAAAAAGTCGCGATCAGTAAAATTACCAGCGCCGATACTATGATGGAGACTAATTTCATCAACAGCTCTCGCACCACAGTGCTGCGCTTGATGTGCAGTTTCAGGATTAAGGCGGCTGGTAATACGCCGGTGAACACAAACCAGAGACCGGCGGTCAGGTTTAAGTAAGATTTGGCTTCGCCGGCGTTGGTTTCCAGAATATTGACGATCATGTCTCTATCGACGATGGTGCCGTAGTTGTACATGGCATAGCTAAGTAAGGATGAGAGCAGAATAAAGAATATTAATACCGGCTTTTCGCAACGAAAAACGGTGAACAAGCTGAATATGGCGTTGAAACAGGCGACAAAAAACAGCGGTATGGTTAACACAAAGCCGGGGCTCACCTGGTCCAGCGCATTGATAATACCAAGCAGCTTGGCCAGCAGGGCAACATTGAGCACCAGAAAAAAATAGCCGGCGCTGAACAACACCAGCCGGGCGGGTGTTAAGCCGAATGCGGGCCTAGATTGAGCGGACTTATGTTGTGTCGGCGCATGTGATGCCGACACAGCAGAAGGGGGTGTGAATATGGACATTGTTAGACTCCAGTCAGAAACGAAATGAGGTTACTCATTTCATGCTAAGCCCAGAGAGGTAAAAAAAAGGTCAAATATAGCGCCATGCTTCGACCTTTTTTTCACCTATTGCAGTGCAAACTAACGGTGTCAGATTACTCCTCATATAACTAACCGAGTGCAACGGCTAACTGCAGACAAAGCAGGTCATCCTTAAGATGGGATATTGATAGGAAATCGACGCTGCTAAAGGGTAGTGACGCTGGCCGTTGATGACGGGCCTGACATATAATCATGCGTCTTGCGGCTGAAAAAGTATCATGTTCGACTTATCGCAGGGCACACCAGACACATAATAGAAAAACGGAATCGCTTGTTATGAAACCAGGAAAAATAGGGCTGGCGCGTATTGTGGCTGCATTCGGCTATTCATTACGGGGCCTAAAGGCGGCCTATCGACACGAGGCGGCTTTTCGTCAAGAATGTTGGTTGGTGGCGGTGTTGTTGCCCATCGCCCTTATCTGGAACGTAGGGTTGCTGGCAAAAGCGCTGCTAATTGGCAGTCTGTTGCTGATATTGATTATCGAGTTGTTAAATTCAGCCATTGAGGCGGTGGTGGATCGTATTGGACCGGAATATCACGAACTATCGGGCCGAGCCAAAGACATAGGGTCGGCAACCGTACTACTGGCGCTACTAGTGGCTGCGATAACGTGGGGTCTGGTGTGGCTCGACAGCCTCGGGTAACATCATAATTGCCTTACTGCACCAACACGGTGTAAACATTGGGTTAACGCACCATTAACAACTCTAATGAGGTTATTTAAAGTATTCATTTCTATTATGACAAGAACGAATCTAGTATGAGGTTATGCGCTTAGTCCGGTTACTCATTAAGCGGCACAATAACCCTTAGTTACGGTCATATAGGAAGGATCTCTTACCATGCAAATGCCAAGAACTCTGAATATTCCCAACGGTGAAAAAGTCCAGGGTATGTTTTCCAAGCAAGAAATGGCTTCACGTCAGACTAAACTGCGCGGCTACATGGCCAGCAACGACGTAGACGCTGTGTTGTTTACTTCTTATCACAACATTAACTATTTCAGTGATTTTGTGTACTGCCGCTTTGGCCGTGACTACGGTTTGGCCGTGACCCAACACATTCATACCACCATTACTGCCAACATTGATGGTGGTCAGCCATACCGTCGTAATGCATTGGGCGACAATCTGGTGTATACCGACTGGCAGCAAGACAGCTTCTTTTATGCGGTCAAGTCGCTGATTGGCGGCGCGCGTCGCATCGGTGTTGAATTCGACCACCTTAACTTGCAAAATCTCGATAAACTAAAAGTAGCCTTCCCAGAAGCTGAATTTGTCGATATTGGCGTGCCCACCATGAAAATGCGCATGATCAAGTCGGCGGAAGAAATCGCTGTGATCAAGCACGGTGCCCGCGTGGCCGATGTAGGCGGCGCCGCTATTCGTGACGCTATTGGTGTGGGTGTGCCAGAATACGAAGTTGCATTGGCCGGTACTCAAGCCATGGTGCGTGAAATTGCTAAAACCTTCCCTCATGGCGAGCTCATGGACACTTGGGTGTGGTTCCAGTCGGGCATTAATACCGACGGTGCTCACAACCCAGTGACTAGCCGTAAAATTGAAGCCGGTGACATTCTCAGCCTGAACACCTTCCCGATGATTGGTGGTTACTACACGGCGTTAGAACGTACTCTGTTCAGCGAGCATGTATCCGACCGTCACCTAGAGCTGTGGGAGCTGAACTGTAAAGTACACCGCCGTGGCATAGAGTTGATTCAAGCCGGTACTCGCTGCTGCGATATCGCTCACGAGCTGAACGAAATCTTTGCCGAGCAGGATGCGTTGCAATACCGCACCTTCGGTTACGGTCACTCTTTCGGTACCCTGAGCCACTACTACGGCCGCGAAGCCGGACTGGAACTGCGCGAAGATATCGAAACAGTACTGGAGCCGGGCATGGTAGTGTCTATGGAGCCGATGATCATGCTGCCAGAAGGCATGCCGGGTGCCGGTGGTTATCGTGAGCACGACATTCTCGTGATTAGCGAAACCGGCGTTGAAAATATCACAGGTTTCCCATTCGGGCCTGAACACAATATTATCAAGGGTTAATACACAGAGGCTCGCCAGTTTGGCGAGCCTCTTTTATTTATGAAGATAAACCATCATTTATTATGATGAAATTGACTTAATTGTCATAGATTTAACAGTTATTGGTAATAACAGAGACTCGTTATTGCCAAGCTACTTCTGGTGAGGCCGGTTACTACCGGTGGAATCAGGGATTGTGCAACCAGCGTGAATACACGTCGCTCAGAGAGGTAGAAATTATGTTGTCTCACTCATGGACCATGGGTAGTTTTGTTTATTTAAATGTCGGCATTCTGGTATGGGTCGTACTGGCCTATTGTTATCGACAGTTCATCTACAAGCCGCGTCATGAAGACTAAATAATCAGGCTTGTTGCTCGAGTTAATCAGAGTTAAAGGGAATGTATGATGGATAATTATGACTTGTTAAACTGGGGGCTGTTACTGGGCTCCTTTGGCATCTTGATATTGATCGGCTACCTGTCGAGCCGCGCGATCAAAGACAGTGACGCCTCCGGCTTTCTGGTGGCAGGGCGCAGTTTAGGTCCATTTGTGGGTGCTGGTACTATAGTCGCCACTGGGTTTAGTGGCTGGGGCTTTATGGGATCCCCTGGTGTTGCTTACGAGTTTGGCTCGATAGAAGTGCTAGGTAACTTCTTTTTTGCGCCGGCCATGGTCATTGCCGTGTTGTACTTTGCGCACTTTTTGCGCCGTCGTGCCGAAGAGTTGGGCAGCTGTACCATACCCGAGTATGTATCTCAGGTGCACGGCGGTGGCTCAGGCATTGAGCGTTGGGTCAAGGGCGTTGCCGCGGCTATTACCATAGTGCTGCTGCTGGTGTTTCTGACCAGTCAAATTAAGGCCGTGGGTCTGTTGGGAGCCTCTTGGTTGGGCATCAGCCTGACGGAAAGTGCACTGTTGATGATTGGCGTGATTATACTCTACACCATGCTGGGTGGCTTGGCTGCTGTGGCCTGGACCGATACCTTGATGGTAGTGGGTATGTGCGTCGGTGCCGTGGTGATGATGGTACAGATTTTTACCGATGTGAATCTGACCGAGTTTATCGAACGGCTGAATGCGGTTGATCCTGAGCTGCTCAATCCGACGACTGCGGCGCCTTATGGCGAGAGCAAGAGCTCTGTGTTCCTGGTATTACCTTATGCCTTCCTGTTTACTGCTGTGTTGCCTTATATGGCGGTACGCTTCCTGGCATTCAAACCGTCGGTGAAGATGCATCATGTGGCAATTTGGGTAGCTCCCTTGGGCATTTTGTTGAGCTTGGTGCCGATTATTGGTATGTATGTGCGTATCGCTCATCCGCCACTGGCCGACTCGGATCAGGCGATGCCGGTATATTTGGCTACGTTCTTGCATCCAGCACTAGCAGGGATCATTACCTTGTTTATTCTGTTTGCCATGAAGTCAACGGCTAACTCGCTACTGCATACAGTATCGAGTGCGGCTTCTCACGACATGCGCACCGCTCTGTTTCCCAATAGCACCGCGAGTAACCAGCGTATCTTATGGATCAACCGTAGCTGGGTGGCTATTCTTGGCTTAGTCGGATTTGTGATGATGCTGTTTGCACCGCCCTTCATGTTATCTTGGTTGGGCATTCTCGGTTCAGGTACCTTGCTGGCAGTGATGATTGGGCCGGTGTTTATCTCTACTTTCTGGCAAGGCAATGCTTACGGCGCCTTGGCCGCCATGTTCACCGGTCTGTTCACCAGCGGCACTTTCCTGCTGTTCACCGATGTGGGCTGGGTAGAAGGACCGCTATACGGTTGTGCCGCTTCCAGTGTGGTGTATATAACCGTTAGTATGATGACGAAAAAAGTAAGCTCTGCCGCTATGGCTCGCAGCTACTGATATCATCGGCTTGCTTGTAGAATAAAAGTAGTCGAATAAAAAAAAGCCCGGATCTTCCGGGCTTTTTCATGCCGTTCTGACAGAGATAATCGGGCGCTACATAAAGCGGTGTCGGTTATAAGTGGTCCGCCACAAGGCACTTTGGGTAAGTTCAACTAAAGTATTGATATCGAAGATAGGAACTTGTACATCTTCCTGAATGGCAGCAGAAAAAGCGGATAAGTCAGTACACTCCAGAATAAGTACATCAATATCATGCTGTTTTTTTAATTCTCTAGCTGACTCACGTATTTCCTGCTCCATAATCTTGATATCAAAATTGTGCCGCTCTCCTTCCACGATACATGTCCAGAAATGTTCTTTACTTTCCATCCCTTTGATAAACAAGCTGTCTTGGTGAACAATTCCTACACCTTCAAGGTGTTTGGGTGTTAGTGCCTGTTTACTCGCGGTAAGAATACCAATACGGACCTTCGGAGAATACATCATCTGTAGCAATGGAACCTGCAGCAAACTTGAGAGCAAAACCGGAATGTTAACTGCAGCTGCAATATCCCTTTGATATAGAGCCAGAAATCCACAGCTGCCTGATTGCTTCAACTCCACTCAGTTCCAGCTCCTTAGCCGCCTGAATAAAGGGCTCTATTAAGTCTGGTGTCGGCTCGAATAATAAACGTCTTACATCTACACCTTTAACAACATGTTGAACGGTGGGGAATTTAAATGTTGTCGGATTTCTAATGTGACCACTGGGTTTGGGGAATTTTGAATCCAAACAGATAATGCCAATCGGAGTGTCGTAATGAGCAATCCCACCTTGAATCAACATGAGTCATCTCCATTATTTTTAATATAGTTAGATTGTTTTTTATTGTAAGGGTTAAGGGTACATCTGAACTAATGCTTAAAGAAAACGTGCCGGTGATAGCGCCGTCGCCAGTTCATTTGGTTGAAGGTTGGACAGACAGTCAGCCACTAATTGACCTGTTAAGGCTGCTAATGTCATGCCGAGGTGGCCATGACCAAAAGCCAGTATGACGCGTTTATTGTCAGGAAGGGGACCGATAACGGGCAATGAATCGGGAGTGCTATGACGTACTCCCATCCAGCGCGAAGCTACCGAGACCGGACGTCCAAATAGGCTTTCTGCCCACTCCTGCATATGCAGGTATCTGTCTTGTGCTGCTGGCGCTGTCGGCCGAGCAAATTGCGTGGTACCAGCAATGCGGATGCCGTGATTCATTGGGGTCGCATAAAAATAACGTTCGAGCCAGCCGACGGGCCGGTTCAGCACCAAATCATTATCGTTCAACATCAGGTGATAGCCTCGCTCACTCACTACTGGGAGTTTTACTTTCAAAGAGGCGAGTAGCTGCTGATTCCCCATGCCTGCACAAAGTACTACGGTGTCGGCGACCAATTCCTGTTTGCTCGTTCGGACCAGCACTTTGTCACCTGATTGTTTGATGGCATCTACTGATAGTTGTTGATAGCTCAATCCCTGCTTCAACAGTTGCTCATAGAGTTGTGTGCTGAGTTGCTGGGGATTGCGCAATGACCAAGTGTCAGGATACCAAAGGCCTCCTTCCAAGCCTTGAGGATTCAACCCGGGCTCTAGTTTCAGCAGTGCATCTCGATCTAATGCTTCACACTGCACCCCGTCTAGTTGTTTTGCGGCGGCCAGTTTTTCCAGCTGTGAGCCAATGGTGGAGTCTTGACGATAAATTTGCAGGCAACCTTTGGTCTGGTAAAGTTTATTCGATCCTATATTTTTTAGTAACTGCTGCTGCAATAAGCTTCCTCTAGCGACTAATTCGACTAAAATTTTCTTGTTTTTGGTAAAAGCTTCGTTGCCGGTTGCACGCAAAAAAGTATGACTAAAGCTGGTCAATTCCGGCAGATAATGAGGAGCAATCGATAATGCACGTTTTTTGCGGAGCATCTCCTTGAGCATAGAACACAGGCTGTCAGAATTAGATAATGGAGTGGTGGCATAATTGGCAATAAGACCAGCATTTCCTGACGAGGTACCCGAACCAGGCTGATTTTCATCTAGTAAAGTTACTTGGTAGCCTTTGTCCAATAGTGCTTTCGATACGGACAGGCCGACAATTCCTGCACCGATAACTATGACATTTTTCATATTAAGACAACCACCTTATTGGTGTAATGATAGCTAAGATATATATTATAAAAGCATGCGTTATGATAATTAATGACAAGTACGTCTTTAAAGGGGGGGCTCTGCACCCCCCTTTTTCTTTTTACTCTTAGTTTTTTTTATAAAAATTATAGGACATAACGCCTATAGCTAATGCCGTAATAATGCAGGTAGCGGATACTGCATAAATAACAAATTCGAACCAATGCATATCTGAACTCCCAATTATTAATTATTTCGAACAGCGGGTGAGCTAACTCGATTATCTTTAAATGCTTGATAAATTATGGTAAAGACCGTCAGATTAGCTAATACACCGGCGACTAGAGCGGACAGCCCCGTCAGGCCGATTAGATCCCAAGGGCCCCATTTCCACAAAATAGTAATCAGAGCACCGGCAATGATTGCACTTATAGCTGACTTACTGCACTTAAGATCAAAGAGAACTCCGAGAATGAAAGGAATTAGTATAGTCGGCGCCCATAGTGAATAACTGATCAGCAGAGCATCAATGATAGAGGTCGCATATAAGGCGAATATAACTGCTCCACAACCTATTAACAGATTTACTAAGCGTTCCATCCATAGTTTTTGCTTCTCGCTGATGTCGGGGTTGATAAATGGCTGGTAGATATCCTTAACAAAGATGACCGACGCCGAATTAAGATAAGAGTCGGCAGTCGACATTACTACAGCTAGTAGAGAGGCAAGAACCAGGCCGGTGATGCCTAGAGGTAGAGCGGTTTTAATCAGTTCGGGCATTGCTAGGTCTGGGCTGATATCTGGGTACAGGATTAGAGCGATTAGACCAATGGTTGAGCTGACAAAATAGAACAGAAAACCAAATAATCCTGAAATCGTATAGCCGATCTTTGCATTGCGAGCGTCGGGTGCTGCCAGTGCACGTTGGGTATAAGGAGGGACTAGAGTTTCACCGAGCAGAAAAGCAATAAACAGGCTGATAAACATACCAGGACCGTAATCGCCCATAATACTAAAATGACTATCAGGTAATTGGGCAATCAGCTGTTCAGCCCCACCCATTTCATTGATACCTATTAATAATGTAATTGGCATGAAAATGGCAAGCATCAAAAACTGAACTACATCGGTCTGTATTACCGCCCACATGCCGCCTACGGTGGAGTACAGTACTACTACTCCCATGCCGATCAAAATGCCGGTGGTAATATTGATGCCCATAATTGCATTGAATACGGTTCCAACTGCCAATGCTTGGGCTCCCAAGATCCCTATACAAAATATTAGTGAAAAGATACCTGTGATCAGTCGAGCATAACGGCCGAACTGTTGTTCCATTATGTCGCCTACCGTATGAGCGCCGATATACCGCTTCAGTTTTGGTGCAATGAAGATACCTGTTAAAACGGTGGCAATGGGAAAGGCACTGGCTGCAAACATAAAGGCGTAGCCGTGATCAAATGCCTGTCCGGCGCGGCCCATAGAGGCCCCTCCCCCGAGAAAGGAGGCTGCCAAAGTCGCAAACAGGATGGGCCAAGTAATTCTGTTGCCGGCAACAGCAAAGTCGGCACTGGAGTTTACTTTTTTGGCACTTCTAAAACCTATGTAACCCAGCAGTATGAAGTAGGCCAACAGGCCCATTACATCTAAGTGGTGCATAACACTCTCCTACGTCCATTGTTTGTTGTGAGAATGTATTCATTATGTTAATTGTCGTGGTATAAAATCAAATAATACTTTTTAATAGAAACATAAAATAAATCTATACCATTTTGACTAATAAAATACTTTATTCGAGACCGATCATGAACCCTAAAATAAATGCAAAACAATTATATATATTTCAAGAGGTTATAAGTAGCGGTAGTATCAGCAAGGCGGCAAGACGCTTAGGTCTGACACAACCGGCGGTGAGCACTGCGATTGCCAACTTGGAGAGTGATATAGGATTTATGCTATTTAAACGAAACCACTATGGTACCGAAATGACCATAGAGGCTAAGTCCTTTTCCGAAGGGGCTGAACGAGTGCTAAGGGCATTAAGTGATTTGGGGGAGCTGGCTGAAAATCTGAAGAATGGTAGGGTTGGGAAATTACAAATAGGTTGCATGCCGGGACTGTCAACTCTGGCACCTAAAATTGTTGCTAGTTTTATGCGCAGTAATCCCGATGTGAAGCTATCTTTGCAGACATTTCCATCTAGAAAGGTAGAAGAATGGGTTGCGGGTGGCCATTTTGATCTTGGAATAGTGGAGAAACCGCAAGAAAAAAAGGAGTTGGAGGTCTTTCCCTATAGTTTCAGGATGATTTGTGCCTTGCCACCAGGTTCACCATTGGTCGATAAAAAGGAGATCACCATCGAGGATCTGGAGGGCAGGCCGCTCATTACTCTGGGTGATGCGCATCAAAGTACCATGCGGTTGCGTAGCCTTGCTTATAAGCACAACTGTTCTCTTAATGTAGTTGCAGAAACGCAGCTGTTTCCCTCGGCTATGGCCCTAGTCAATGAGGGAGTCGGCTATGCGCTGATCGATCCGATTACAGCCATGGAATATGGTAGAAGAAATGATAACACAGTTGTATTACGGCCTTTTACGCCACAAATCGACTTCGAGGTGGCTATTATCTTACCGAGTTTTCACTTGGTCTCTCGGCTCTGTCATCAGTTTCAGAGTGCTTTAAAAGAGGAACTCGATAAGATGGCCGTATCTTTAAATAGATAGGTTGGTGCGATAAGTGCTTCTTGGGTTAATGTTACAGGCTGTGGAGGCCTTGCTTTAAGTAGTCGAGCAGCATGTGTGAGGCGGACGTTAGCTTATTTGGCTCGTAACAGAAACCGATAGACAGATTACCGAGGGATGGGCAGGGCGCAAAGGTAACTGAGGCTTCCAGCCCTTCAGGTACCGTACTTTTGGACAAAGCGCTAATACCCAAACCCGCCTTAATAGCAGCATGAATACCCAACAGACTAGAGGTACTGTAAACTATGCGCCAGGGCAGATTGGCTTGGTTAAGGGCGTTGATAATGGTCTTGCGATATAGACAGCCCTTGGGGTAGAGGATTAGCGGCAGGGGCTCGCCGGGTTCTAGCATCAGGTTATTACCGCGTAACCATACCAGTGGCTCTGTGATGTAGTCTGTCAGGCGCGGTTGGAGCTGGCCATTTTCTTCTATTGCCATAACCAGATCGTATTCGCCCTTGCCGTAATCCTGCAATAGATTGGTGCTGATGTCGCTGCTTACATCCAGAGTCACGTTGGGGTAGGCTTGAGCAAAACGACCTATGGCTGTGGCCAGAAAGGAGACTTCAAAATCGTTGGGGATCCCTAACCGCACCGAGCCGCTAACCTTGGGTGCACTCAATCGCGAGACTATGGCATCGTTTAAATCTAGCATCTTCTGCGCATAGCCCAGTAGCAGCTGGCCTTCTTCGGTTAACTGTATACCGCTGGATCGATGGAACAGCCGGATATCGAGCAGCTCTTCTAACCGCTTCACTTGCAGGCTTATCGCCGGTTGCGAACGCCCCAGCCGCTCACCCGCAGGAGTGAAGCCCCCCAGCTGATTAATAGTGACAAAAGTACGTAACAAGTCCGTGGGAAGATTCTTCATCCTGAAATGCCATCATTTTAGAGATTAATGTTTGTATTATTAGCATTAATTTCATAAATGGGGAAGGGAGCAGTAACAGTTAAGCGCAAAGGTACATATTAAAACAGCCAGACTCGATAACCGTCGTCTTCTAATCCGAGAATATCAATCTGACCATAACTGCATTCTGGGCCTTTAACCAAGGGCACCACTTGGCCAGTACTTTGTTCATGGCCAAAGGCAATCACGCAGCTTTCACAGGCGCCCTGTACCACACCCAAATCCAGCAGTTTGCTAAACAATGGGTTTAGTTGATGCTTGCAGTTGGCCAGTAAACCCGGCCAGGCGGAACCTTCGGCGGCAAAATATAGCTCACTGGTATTACCGCGTTCATGAGCCTGCAGCGCATGGGTTAATGCATGAAAGACGCGGCCTTGTTCTTGTTCACCGGCATAAACGACAAAGGCATGCTTCTTATTCATATTCGCTCCTGGGTTACGTGTATTGAGTACGTATATGTAAGTCATGCCGTTAGGCCGCGGTACGCCATACGCTGTAAGTCAAAGCAAGACGGTGCTTATCTTTACGTAAGGCGTCCGCGTGTAGCTATCTTTAACAGGTCTGTTATTCAGACGTGTTATCAGTTGGCTTCTTGCGCTTAGGCGGAGCCATACCGTCATTGGAGCCTAAACCTGTGCCGGGAGTGAGTCGGTCACTGCGATCTTTAAGTGCTTTTTCTGGTTTTGCTGGTCTTTTAGCCGGTTTATACGCGTTGGGGCCGCCTTTGCCTTTATAGCCATTACCTCTGGCTTTGGCCGGGGCGGTTTGTTTCTTACTGGGCATGATGCCTTTAAATTTGCCTTCGAAACCTTCAAAAGTCATAAAGCTAATATCTTGCTGCAAGAAGCTCTCAACGCGTTTGAAGGCATCCCAATCTTTAGGGCCAACCAGTGACATGGCTACGCCTTTAGCGCCCGCGCGGCCAGTACGGCCAATACGGTGGACATATTCTTCGGCTTGCTTGGGCATATCGAAGTTAACCACCAAGGATACCTGCAATAAATCTAAGCCGCGTGAGGCCACATCGGTGGTGATCAGCACTTTTTGCTGGCCACGACTGAAGCGATCCATAATGCGATTGCGTTCCGACTGGCTCATGTCGCCACTAAGTGCCGCCGTAGTCAGTCCAGTTTGTTGCAGCAAGGTTGCCAAGCGCTCGGTGTCGGGGCGAGTGGCGGTAAAAATAATGGCCTGCTGATAAGTTTGGCTGGTTAAAATATGCTGCAATAAGGCTTGCTTGTGATCGAGGTGATCACATAAGTAAAAGCGTTTTTCAATATCCGCATGCTCGGCATTAGCCGCGCCTACCGCGATACGCTTCGGTGCTTTCAGCAGTTTTTCTGCCATCTCATTGACTTCGGCATGATCGAGGGTGGCCGAGAACATCAAGGTTTGACGGTGGCGATGATCGGCGGCGTCATTAATCTGATTTAGTTCTTTAGAAAAACCCAAATCCAACATGCGATCCGCTTCATCCATGATCAACAGCTCTAGGCCGTTGAGCATTAATGAGCGCTCATTGAGATGATTGGCTAGACGACCCGGAGTCGCCACTATGATATGGGGTTGCCTACGTAACAGCTTGATTTGATCGTTGAAGTTTTCGCCACCCAGCAACAGGGCAATATTG
Organism: Oceanisphaera ostreae; assembly: GCF_042676125.1. NCBI lineage: Bacteria > Pseudomonadati > Pseudomonadota > Gammaproteobacteria > Aeromonadales > Aeromonadaceae > Oceanisphaera > Oceanisphaera ostreae. The sequence goes on along the minus strand of NZ_JBHTJS010000048.1, from coordinate 44,986 downwards.
AATGAGGTGCCACTGGTGACTGAGCGCAGCTGTTCATATACCTGCTTGGCTAGCTCACGGGTGGGCGCCAAAATCAGCGCCCTAGGGTCGCGTTTGCTTAGAGCCTTGGTTTTGATTAGTCGTTGTAGCGAGGGCAGCAAAAAAGCCAGCGTTTTGCCCGATCCAGTTTTAGAAGAGGCGATCAGGTCGTAGCCGTTGAGAATAACGGGAATGGCTCGGTCTTGGATCTCGGTAAGGGTGTGAAGCCCCTGGTGCTCCAAGGCGGCTAGAAGACGGGTGTCTAAACCAAGATCTTTAAACTGTTCGGGTTGTTGCGCCAAAGTACTGCTCCGATTGAAGATAAAAATAACAAAGAAAACGGCCGCCATTGTATAAGAGTTTTACCCATATGTATTGAAAAGAGCATGGGAAGAGCAAGGGGCATATAAACAAGCCAAAAGCTTGAAGCTTAGAGCTGAAAGAAAGACAGCGGATTTGGTTTTAGCTTTAGGCTTGCAGCCTGTCACTAGCTTTCTTTGCGACTTATCGCAGCTGACTGTCTTTACTGGCGCGGCGATTGATGCCCTCGGAGCCTGTGCGCTCTTTTTCTAGTTCTGTCTGGCATGCAATGCACAGTCGTACGCCGGGTATGGCTTTGCGGCGCGCCTCGGGAATGAGGGCATCACATTCCTCGCAATGTCTTAAGCTGTCGCCGGCGTTAAGATGGCTTCTGGCATCTTTTACTGCATCTTCTACGCTGGCATCAATTTGATCTTGTACGGCGCCATCGCGCGACCATCCACCTGCCATGTTATGTTCCCTCCGAATGATGATGTTAGTTCAGTGCTTATTACCGAAGACAGTAGCAAGCACCAGACTCTTAGCTAAACAAATGGGCTAAAGATTTTTTGTCACGGAATCCACGGAACGCACAGAAAAATTAAGTTAAGTAGAGATAAGATCGAAAAGTACCAAGTGATTTTATTAGTAAGAGCCAGCCCTTCGGGCAGCGATAAGCTTGAAGCTGTAAGCCATCAGCTAAGACTTTAACCCAGCGTAGCAGGATGGTTTGGCTTTTAGGTCTCATGTTGTTCTCTTCACTCTTTATGCTTCACCCTTAACAGGTTTTTATTCAGATTTGATCTCTATTTTTCTGTGGGTTCCGTGGATTCCGTGGCAAATATGGTTTTAGGTTTGATGTTATATCGTCTTCTTCACCCATCACCCTGCACAGATTTCACTTATTTACCTAGAAACTCCCCTAAGGGCCTTAAGTTGGCCACGTGATCACACAGCGATTTGATGACCATTAGTAACGGAGTGGCAATAATGAGCCCCACAGGGCCCCAGATCCAACCCCAAAATAGCAGGCCAACGAAAATGGCTACCGGGTTAAGGCTAGACAAATGACTGGTGAGCCAAGGGGTCAGCACGTTGCCTTGAACACTGGTAATGGCCAAAGACGTGCCCGCTACAATGAAGGCCATGTCTAGGGTGCCAAACTGCAAAAACGCCGCCATGCCGGTACCAAAAAAAATCAATATCGGACCCAGATAAGGAATACCACTGGCGACTCCTGCCAGTACGCCCCAAAGTCCCGCTTGTTCTACATCTAAAAACCAGAACGCCAGCCAGGTTAATCCCCCGACGAACACGGAGCTTAATAGCATAACAAACAAAAATCGGCGTACCTGATGATGAAAGTCATCCATAATATGCGTCGCTTTGCGCATTCGCTCAAACGACGGGCCCGAAATACGGATTATTTTCCGTCGGTATAGCTTGCCCACAGCTAATAAAAAATACACTAACAGCAGGGCGGAAAGGCTTTGTGACACCATGACGAGCGCGGCTGAAGCTCCCCCCATTAAAAATTCTTGCACATTAAATGGCTTTTCAACAATACGCACTGAGGTCACCCCCGGAGTGCGGACTTTTTTCTCGCTGGTGCTGTCTTCAATTTTTTTGGCGGCCTCTTGTGCTTTTTCTATTATGTTCGCTTCTTTAGGTGGGCCACTGGCGGATGAGCGTTGAAATTTGCTGACGGCTACGGGAACTTTGTCGAGCATGGCAATCGCTTCACGCTGCAAGGGAATGCTGGCGCTGACCATAATCGCGAGTAACAGGGTCACGATGGCTGCGGCGCTAATAGGGCGAGGAATGTTTATCTTATCGAACGGCGATAATAAAGGGTCCAGTGCGTAACTAATAAACACCGCCACAATCAAGGGTAGTAACACCGATTGTGCCCAGTCGATAAAAAAGATACAGGCAAGCGTTGCCAGTATGATGACTGACGCATTGCGGGCATTAAACGCATCAATTAGAGGCGGTTGATTGTTGTCAGTTCTTCTGCGATTAAATGGGCCTTCCTGATGGTCTGTCATTAATGCTACGTCCAGTGTGTGGGTTTAATCAGTGTAATCTTATTTTGACCGTCGCGCTCGGCACGCCGACCGATTACCTTTGCTTTGATCATAGCCGAAACATAGCCTGAGCATAAAGCCACAGCCGCCATCGAGTCATTGCTCGAATCAAACGGTGCTTTTGGCTAGTATCCCTAGGGTCTGTTGACCTTTCGAGATGATTTTTGCAGCGGTTTGTGGGGGCTTTATACAAGGCATCGCTTGTGCCATGGAGTTATTCTCCATCAATAAGCGATAACGCCGTAGAAAGGCGCCACAAATGCTGCCCTTCGGGTTTACAAAATTTAACCACGAAAGGTCAACAGGCTCTTGAGTCTGTTGAGCTGCGAGCGTGCCAAGGAGGCATTAGTATGACTACACCGTTTGAATCTCACTCAGGCCCGGGGCGCGGCCTCACCAGAGAGTTGATTGAAATTGTCTTCCCTATGTTCGAACAGGCGAGTGCTGGCGCGATTGCGGTCGATAAAGATAGTCGTATCACCTGGATTAACAGCCGTTATGCCAAATTGCTGGGGCTGACCGATACCCATGGTGTAATAGGTCGACCCGTGTTGAGTGTGATCCCTCACAGCCGTATGCCCGAGGTGGTCGACAGTGGTCGCCCCTTATTACTGGATATCATGGAATATCATAGCCAGCAGCTGGTGGTCACTCGCTTACCTTTTTTTAATGATGAAGGGCAGATCAGTGGTGCCGTGGCTTTTGTTTTGTTTGATGACTTACAGCCGCTCACGCCCTTGGTCAGCAAGTATCGCAGTTTGCATAAAGACTTGCTGGCGGCCAAACGAGCCTTGGCTAAAACAGGGCGCAGCACCCGCTACCAACTCGGTGACTTTATTGGCGCCAGCCCCTCCGTACTGGAGGTTAAGCGCCGTACTCGGTTAGCGGCAGGGCGAGAGATTCCGGTGTTGCTATTAGGCGAAACCGGCACCGGTAAAGAGGTATTAGCGCAGTCACTGCATGCGTTATCGGCTCGCATGGAAGGCCCCTTCGTGGGGGTGAATGTGGCGGCGATTCCCGAAAACCTGTTGGAGGCCGAGTTTTTTGGCGTGGCACCGGGTGCTTTTACCGGTGCCGACAAACGAATGCGCGAAGGTAAGTTTCAGCGAGCTCAGGGGGGCACGCTGTTTTTGGATGAAGTGGGAGACATGCCACTGGGTTTGCAGGCTAAATTGCTGCGCGCGCTGCAAGAGCGAGAGATAGAGCCGCTGGGATCAAATCAGATAATACCGATAGATGTGCGGGTGATTGCCGCCACCAGTCGAGATTTAACCGCCATGGTGGCGGACGGGAGCTTTCGTTCGGATCTTTATTATCGTCTTAACGTATTGGAAATTCAGATACCGCCGCTGCGTGAACGGCCCGCCGATATTGGCATTTTGTGTGAGTTTTTGTTGGAAGATATTTGCAGCGGTCACGAACGTACCGAAATTACCGACGCGGCGGTGAAGTTGCTGAGCCAACACAGCTGGCCCGGTAACGTGCGAGAACTGCGCAACGTGCTAGAGCGGGCTTTTACCATGAGCGAGGGCGCCGAAGTGCTGGATATTGCCACCTTACACCGGGTGTTACCCGAAGCTGTGTTACCTATAGCGCAGGGCGTTGAGCCACAGAGAGCTGACGTTGAGCATCTTCTGCCGGTCTCGCCTAGCAATGACACCCTACCCACGCAAGGTGTGGTTCGCCCCTTGGCAGAGGTGCTGGCTCAGGCTGAAGCCGAGGCAATTAGAGCGGCCTTGGCGCAGTGCCAGAATAATCGCAGTCAGGCGGCGCGCTTGTTGGGTATTTCGCGATCGGTGTTTTACGACAAGTTAGCCAGACTGACTTGCCTGTCTTGAATGTCACACAGGTGTCCGAATTTCAGGATGCCGTTTTCAATATTACTCCTTTTACTGTCTGTTAAGTCAGACAGTTCATTATACAGTCTCATTTGAATTTTTCGTTAAACCCGCATGTAACATGGTGTTTACATAGTTGGCACATTTAGTGCTTGGTAATATAGGCAAGCACTTGGTAACAGCGAGTGAAGATGAGTAGCGTGTATCGCCATGTTCGGCGATGCCAAAGGACTGAATAAAGAAAAAGGAAATATCTATGACCATCAAGCATCAGTTGTCTACGTTAACGCGAGCCATGGCCGGCGCCGCTCTGTGTGCCACGGTAATTAGTGCCCCAGTGGCGGCCAGCGAAAAAGTTCGCTGGCAGGTTCCCCTGGCGTTTCCTTCGCATTTAATTGGGCTGACCACACCAGTTAAGCACTTGTCTGAATCCTTGTCGGCGGTGTCGGGTGGTGACGTCAAGCTGCGTTATTACGAGCCCGGTGAGTTAGTACCTCCCTTCGAAATCATGGATGCAGTCAGCTCGGGCAAGTATCCTGCCGGTTATACCTGGGTAGGATACGATCAGGGCACCATTCCCGCGTTGCCACTGTATTCTGGCGCACCTTTCAATATGGAGCCACCGGCTTATCTGGCCTGGTATTACGAAGGCGATGGCAAGACGCTGCTAGAAGAAATTTATGCCGAGCGCAATATTCATCCCATGCTGTGCAGCATCATAGGCCCAGAGGGTGCCGGTTGGTTTAAAAAGCAAATTACCAGCCTAGAAGACTTCGAGGGACTGCGCATTCGCTTTGCCGGTATTGGCGGCAAGGTGCTAGAAAACTTAGGCGCCTCGGTCACCATGGTGCCCGGTGCCGAAATATTTCAGGCACTAGAGCGTAACACCATAGATGCCACCGAGTTTTCTCAGCCAGCCATCGACAAGATGCTAGGCCTAGATCAAATAGTAAAAAACTACATTATGCCCGGCTGGCACCAAACCCTGACCACCTCGCACCTGCTGGTTAACCAAGATGTATGGCAGAAACTAAAGCCAGAAACCCGCGCGTTAATCGAAATGGGTTGTGAGTCGGCCACGCTCAAAGGCTTTGCCCAAAGCGAGTGGGCGCAACCGACTGCATTGCGCGATTACGAGAAAGAAGGTGTGAATGCTCAGGTGTTGCCCGAGCCGGTATTACGTGAGCTAGAAAAAGTCACTAATAAGGTGATGGATGACATGGCGGCCGAAGATGAAATGTTCAATCGTGTGCTTACCAGTCAGCGTGACTTTATGAAACATCACTCCATCTGGCACGGCAAGGGTTACCTGCCGCGCGACTTCTACCAATACGATTAATCCTGACTGACGGCGGCGGGCCTGTGGCCCGCCATGTTGATGACTGTTTTATCAGGAGGTCTTATGTCTCAGGTTCCAACGCAACCGAGTTCGTCATCCCCATCTCATACCCCGGCCCTCCATGCTCAAACCGCAGAATTGCCTAGCAATTGGTTATCGCACCGGCTAGACGCTTTTGTGTTGGCCATCGGTCGGCTGAGCTCTTGGCTGTGGCTGGCGGTATTGGTGGTGGTGTTAACCAATGTGTTCAGCCGCTTCGTGCTGTCGGCAGGCTCCATTGCCCTAGAGGAATTGTCTTGGCATCTGTTTGGCATCGCCATGATGCTGACGTTGGGGTTTGCGGTAGTAAAGGACGATCACGTGCGGGTAGATGTACTGCGCGAAAAGTTCTCGCTGCGCACCCAGTCCATTATCGAATTGCTGGGCATAGTGCTGCTGGCTCTGCCGATTATTACTTTGATGATTGATGCGCTCTTGCCTTATGCCTGGAAGGCCTATGTGTATAACGAACGCTCTCAGGCCCCCAGCGGGCTGCCGTATCGGTTTATTTTTAAAAGTATGCTGCCTATTGGTCTGATACTGGTGGCCACAGCGCTATTCTCACGCGGTTTACGCTGCATGACCTTATTGTTTGCCTTTCCCAGAGCGTTAGCGCCCACGGCGAAGTCGTCTTCACATATGAAATAAAGAGGTTGTTATGGAGCTGGAAACCTTATTGGTGATCGCCATGTTCGCCTCCTTTATGGGCCTGTTGCTACTGGGCTTCCCCGTGGCGTGGGTGCTGGCCGGAACCGGATTGTTGTTCGCCATGGTGGGGCACGTACTGGTAGAACAGTTTGACGCTAATCTCTGGTTTACCTGGAACGGCACCATAGGGGTATTGGATGCCCGTATCTTTGGCATTGTGGCCAACGAACTCATGGTGGCGTTACCGCTGTTTATTTTTATGGGCATTATGCTCGACCGCTCAGGCATTGCCGAAAAACTGATGCACAGTTTAGTGCGTTTATTGGGCCCGCTACGTGGCGGTTATGCCGTTACCGTGGTTATCGTCGGCATGCTGCTGGCAGCGTCCACCGGCATTGTCGGTGCCTCTGTAGTATTGCTGGGCATGTTGTCGCTTGGGCCCATGATGCAGGCCAATTACAGCAAAAGCCTAGCGGTGGGCACTGCCTGCTCGGTGGGTACCTTAGGCATTCTGGTGCCGCCGAGCATCATGCTGGTGTTAATGGCCGACCGCTTGGGTACGCCGGCGGCTTCGGTGGGTAAGTTGTTTATGGGCGCGTTGATCCCCGGTGTGATGCTGGGGCTGATGTATATTCTTTATATCGTGCTACTAGCCTGGTGGAAAAAAGACGCGGCACCTGCGCCTACTTATAGCGAACGTATGGATGCCAAAGCCTGGCTGGACGTATTTCGTGCGGTTGTGCCTCCAATGGTGCTTATCGTCGCGGTACTGGGCTCGATCTTTATGGGTATAGCCACCACGACCGAAGCCTCGGCGGTGGGCGCCGCGGGTGCGCTGCTAATGGCGCTGCTAAGCAAGCGTCTGACCATGGAGGTACTTAAAGAGTCTTTATATCAAACCAGCCGTACCACGGCCTTTATCTTTGGTATTTTTATTGGTGCCACCGTGTTTGCGGCGGTGCTGCGTGGGCTAGGCGGTGACGATGTGATCCGCGATGCCATTACCGGACTGCCGTTCGGTACCACCGGCATCATGATCACCATCTTGTTTATCACCTTTTTGCTGGGCTTTTTTCTCGACTGGGTGGAAATAACCCTGATTATCTTGCCACTGGTCGCGCCTGTGGTGTTTTCACTGGGCGTGGAGCCGGTATGGTTTGCGGTGCTGTTTGCCTTGTGTTTACAAACCTCGTTTTTAACTCCACCGGTCGGTTTTGCCCTGTTTTACATTAAAGGGGTGTGCCCTCCGGGCATCACCACTCGTCATATCTATCTGGGCGTATTGCCATTTATTGCCCTGCAATTACTGGGCTTGGTATTGGTGTTCTGTTTTGAACCGTTGGCCACCTGGCTACCTACGCGAGTTTACGGCGGTCAGTAAATGATCCTGTACATGATTAAGTTATTAAAAGGAGAAACACCGATGCGCCTAACTAATAAAGTGGCTTTGATCACCGGAGCTGGCCAGGGAATAGGGCGGGCCATTGCCGAACATTATGCCAAAGAAGGGGCCAAGGTGGCGGTGGCCGATCTGGATCTGGCTCGCGCCGAGCAAGTTGCGTTGGCCATAGTGGCGGCGGGGGGCAGTGCCATCGCTCTAGAGATGGACGTGACCGACGAAGCGGCGGTAGAGCAGGGCATGGCCCAGCTGGTTCGCCACTGGGGGCGATTGGACATTGCGCTGGCTAACGCGGGTATTCAGCACATAGCCCCGCTGCACAAGCTAGCCTTTGCCGATTGGAATCGCGTACTCAATGTCCATCTGGGCGGCGCATTTTTGGTCACCCGAGCAGCCCTACTACAGATGTATAAAAATGGTGGTGGCAGCATGTTGTTTATGGGGTCGGTGCACTCAATGGAGGCCTCGCCGCTAAAGGCGCCTTATGTGACGGCCAAGCACGGCATGCTGGGCTTATGCCGCTCGGTAGCCCGCGAAGGCGCAGAGCATGGCGTGCGCAGCAATATTATTTGCCCGGGCTTTGTACGCACACCCTTGGTCGACAAGCAAATTCCCGAGCAGGCCAAAGAGCTGGGTATTAGCGAAGAAGAAGTGATCCGCAATGTGATGCTCAAACATACCGTGGACGGTGAGTTTACTACCTTAGCCGATGTGTCCGAGGTAGCAGTGCACCTAGCGGCGTTTCCCTCGGCGGCTCTAACCGGACAGGCGGTAGTGGTTAGCCACGGCTGGCACATGCAGTGATAACGATGTGAAGAGAGGAGGATAGGTGAGGCGTGATAAGTAACGAATAAATGCACGAAGGCATCACCAGTGGGTGATGCCTTCGTGCCAGAGAAAACAGAGGGTGACTGTTTATCTTCTGACAAGGCCGCGAGAAGAGTGCGCCTCGTCAGAAGACAAATATGTTGCTGTTCAATCTTCTATCTGCAACACCGGCTGTCTGCCCAGCACATATTTCAGGATGCACAGGTAAACCACCCCAATCGCTATCCAGGCAAGGCCCAGGGTCTGTGCTTCTTGCCCCATGCTGAATAGCACGTAACCGATGATCAGCAGACCGAGAACAGGACAGATCAAGTGACGAATAACCTGCCCGGAACGCTGGCGCACAAAATAGTGGTTGATCACCGACAGGTGCAACAGCAAGAAACCGGTCAGGGCACCAAAGTTCACCAGAGAGGTCAGCACATCTGGGCTGTCCAGGAACAGGATGCCAATCACCAGCGATAATACAGTCACCAGATAGATGCTGATATGAGGGGTCTTGAATTTGGGGTGTACCTTGGCCAGTACCGCCGGCAACTTCTTGTCTCGCGCCATGGAGAACAGCAAGCGGGATACCGCCGCCTGAGAGGTGATCGATACCGCAATCCCCCAGGCCAGGGCCGTGGCCACCGCCGCCAGGGTCGCCAACCAGCTGCCGCCAGCCATACCAGCAATCTCGTAGAAGGCGGTATCGGGCGACTCGAAGGTCATGCCTACCGACAGATCGGCCGCAATCCAGGTTTGTAGCACAAACAGGCTGCCCATGATAAACAGGGTGGCCAATGCCGCCTGACCGATTTTCTTGGCTGGATTGTCTTCCACTTCTTCGGCCAAGGTAGAGATGGCATCAAAACCGAGGAAAGACAAAACCGCGATGGACACTGCCTTCATGATCAGTTCAGGCTCAAAGGTATCCATATTAAACAGGGGGCGCAGGGTCAGGCCGCCAGAGCCCATGCCTTGGTAATAAAGGGCATAGAGACCAAAACCGACAAACAATGCCAGTACGATCAGCTCACCAACCAGAAAATACTTGTTCAACTTGGCGGTGAACTTGATACCCACTAGATTGCCGATAGTAGCGGTTACCAGAAAGAAGACCACCCAGACAAGCTTAGGGATAAACGGGAACAGGTGCGACAGTGCCAGGGCGCTGAACACATACAGCAGTGGCGGGATCAGCAGATAATCCAGCAACAGCACCCAGCCGGCAATAAAGCCTACCTGTTCATGAATGCCACGCTGTGCATAAGAATAAACAGAGCCGGCTATGGGAAAGGCCTTGGCCATTGACTGATAGCTGAGCGCAGTAAACAGCATGGCCACCATACCAACCAGATAGGCAGCCGGCACCATGCCGCCGGAATCGGCGGATACCCAGCCATACACACCGAAGGGCGCGATGGGGATCATGAAAATCATCCCGTAGATGATCAGATCCGTCAGGCTGAGGGAGCGTTTAAGCTCCTGTTTATAGCCAAATTCATTGACTGACATAACTCCTCCTTGATGTATTAATTGTCAGATAGATAATAAAGGCGCCAAGCGGGTCGCCCATTGTGCAATTTGCTGTTCGTTGCGAAGCAGATCATTGCGGATCTCGAGCAAGACTGCGGGCAGCCCCCTGGCGTCGCCATGCACCGGTACTGTCATGTCCTCATTTGGGTGAATATTGTAGGGTTGATTGTCACCCACCGTCAGGGGGTGGCTCGACAGTCCCTCGATCAGCAAGTGGGCGTAGTCAGACGCTTCACCGTAGAGAATGCCTATCTCCCAGGGGCGACTCTGGCCATGGTAAACGGGGGTAAAGGAATGCACGCCCACCACACGGGTCGCTTTACCGGCCTGCAGGCGTGCATCCAGTAACCTGGATACCTGCAGATGGAAGGGGAGGTAATATTGCTCGGTCCGCCACTCCCGCTCGGTGGCCGTCAACGTCTGGTTACCGGGAATATCGTGGTGTTCGCTGCGTAGCGGAATACAGTCCTCGGCCTGCAAGGGCCGGTTCAAATCAATCAGCAACCGGGAATAATTACCCAGGATCAGCGGCGCGTTCAGTTTCAACGCCAGCGCCCGGGCCAGCTCGGCCGCGCCCGGGTCCCAGCTGATATGCTCTTCCAGTAGCTGCGGAGTCAGCCCGAGCCGTTGATAGCGGGCCGGTATATAGTTGGAGGCATGCTCGCAAAGTAGCAGGACCTCGCTGTCTCCGTTGGCATTGAAAATGGTAAACGCGCTTGGCTCTGTATTATTAATAACTGAAATATCGGGATTCATCATCAGTACACCTGACTGTAACGTTGACACAGCTGCTCGGGATTCAGTCCGTCACAGATCCTAATTTCTTCTTCTTTCATGCACAAATAGGTGTCAACCAGGGCGGTCGGCAGCTGTTCGAGTAGCCGGGTGTCATCGCGCAGCACGGACAATGCCTGGGATAGCGACGAGGGCAGTCGGTGGATACCCAGGCGGGCACTTTCCGCACTGGATAATGTTTCCGGATCGGCATCACTTATCTCAGGAGTAGCAAGTTGCTCCCGTATGCCAATCAGTCCGGCCAGCAGCACGGTCGCCAGTGCCAGGTGAGGAGACGCAGTGGCGTCCATCGCGCGGTATTCCAGATTATACTGTCTGGCCGGATCTCCTCCGCCCATGGTCACCAGCGGACAAATCCGCAGAGATGTCTCCCGGTTTCTGTCGCCCAGACTGGTGTAGGCTGCGCTCCAGCGATGGGGCTGTAAACGCAGATAAGAAACCGCGGTCGGCGCCGTAAAGGCACATAAGGCTGGCATGTGACGCAGCACGCCCGCAGCCCAGGAACCCGTAATCGGCGCCAGGCCATGGGGACGCTCGGGATCATACATCTGCGGTTTGCCCTGCAGATCCTTGAAGCTGACATGAAGATGTACGCCGTTGCCCACTCCGTCCGGCTGCTGGATGGGCGAATAGGAAATGCCATATCCCAGGTTACTGGCCACTTCACGGCTGATCTCCCGAATATTCACTGCCCGATCGGCGGCTTGTACCGGGCTGCAGGGGCGACAGGTTACTTCGTATTGGTGCTGCCCGTATTCCGGCAGGAAGGTTTCCGGCTCGGCGCCAGCTTCTTCCAATACCCTCATCAGCACGGAGCCGAAAGGATCAATCTTGCGCAAGCTTCGCAGTGAAAAAGAGGGCGTGGTGGTGGATTGTTCGGTGGTCAAGGTGAACTCATGCTCGAATGCCACCATCAACTCGATACCGAACTCTTCCCGGTACTGGCGTTGAACGTCCTTGAGCAAGGTGCGCGGGCAGGTTGGCCAGGGCGCACCATCGGTCTGAACCAGATCGCTGTGGTAATAAGCCAGTGGCGTCATCTGACTGTCGGGCAAGGTATTGACCTTGACAAGGCTGGCCGGATCGGGCTTTAGCCGAAGGTCACCCAGGCTACCCCAGGGATTGGGATCGGCAATAATATCAAAGGGGGTCAGGGCACTGTTGGCCGGCACCCAGCCGCAGCCTTTTTCAAGCTGTTGCTCTGCTTCTGTTTCTAGCATGGCCCGGCCACGGGTAATGCCGGACAGATCGGTGGTAACAAAACTGGTGAGGGTCGGTTGCTGGGGTAATGACCCGTTGGACTGTGTCATGAATAACTCCACTATTTCTTCAAGGTATTAAGACGGGATACCACGGTGGCTGTGTCGGTGATCCAGCAATAACCCTTGATGGCATTCAGGCAGGCGGCATGGCGCTCCGGGCTCAGGGTGGCGCAGGCATCTTCCACCAGCGTCACGATATAGCCGCGATCGGCGGCATCGCGAACCGCCATGTCCACACACTGATCGGTGACGATACCGGCGATGATCAGATATTTGGTATTGAGGTTGCGCAGCACATAATCGATAGCGGTGGAGTTGAACACGCCGGATGAGGTTTTGGGCAGCACGACTTCATTGGGCATAGGGGTCAGTTCGGCAATCACCTGGCCTTCGGGCGCCCCCCGGGGGATATGCATATCGGATAACTTGTGATCCAGGGAACGATCCCGTCCGTCCTGGGTCAGGCTCTCGATGATGGTATGCAGCACATTCTGTTCGGCACCGCGGGCTGCCGCCAACAGTTTCTGCTGGTTGGGGATCACCTGTTGCTGCAGACGAGTGTAATAATAATCCGCCTGGGCTGGATCTAGGTGGGGGTCCAGCCCCGGCTCGACCCAGATCCGTTGCATATCAACGAATAACATCGAGGTCTCATCTTGTTGATAAGTCAGCGCGCGGGGAGAATTTGCAAAAGTACTTGATGGCATCATGTTGTCCTTATTGGTCATCTTGTAACAGGTGGCTGCCGAATTGCTGACGGATGTGATCGATTTCTTCCACCCGGGTCGTCATGGTGGAGTCCAATCTGGCGGTCAATTCGGCAATCAAGGCTTCAACCTGTGCCATGGCGGGCACCAGGGAGTCGAAAGGCGAGGGGACTTCCACCGGGGCGGCAATCACAATGTCAGCCAGCTGACGCAGTGGAGAGTCATAAATGTCGGTAAACAGCACTATCTTGGCCTGGCGACGACGGGCCGTCTCTGTCGCCAGAGCGGCTGTTTTCTGATAGCGGCGATAATCAAATTGAATAAAAATGTCACCGGGCCGCAGGTCGATTAATTGCTCCGGCAGTTGGGAAGGGGTTGCTATCCAGCTGCAGCCGGCACGCAGCAGGTGCAGGTGGTTGTACAGGTAGCCAGCCAGAAAGCCGCTGAAGCGCCCGCCATGACAACATATGCCTCTGCGCGGATCGCTGAGCCAGGTAAGCAGCTGTTCGGTATCTTGGCGTACTTGCAATTGTCTGCATTCACTTAGCTTCTCGATGGTGGCATCGATGAAATCGTCCCATTTATCCCCGCCCGCAGACCCTTGCCGGCTTTTGGGCAGCATGCTTAATGGCGAACGCATCCGTTCATCGATGTTCTGTACCAGAGCAGACTGGAACTCGGGATAACCAGAAAACCCCAGCTTTTTAACCAACCGGAGTACGCTGGGGTCACTGACCCCGCAACGTTTGGCCAGTTGTGACACCGTGGTCAGGCCTGACATGGGAAAATCGGCAAGTAACACCCGCACCAGCTTGCGTTCGGCCGGGGTAAAGGGTTTTGGCGGAGCCTCCAACAGGGCTCTGATGTCCTTGTGCATATTTAACGTTCATCCGTGAATTATTATTCGTATTATCTATTTCATTTACAAACTGTCAAAGTAATTTTGTAATAAAAATTACATTTAGGTTCCCACCGGGCTGGCAAATGGTGGTCAGCCACGGCTTGCACGTGCAGTGTTAGCAAAAACACCTTATTTCCGCGCAGTCGATAATCCAGCGCTGGTGGTACTGAACTGTGAGCCTAGGGGAGTTTGCAGGAGACACTGGACCCCCGCCTACGCGAGGATGACGGCGATGTATGTCATTCCTGCGGTTTCCTGCCGTCGTTCCCGCGAAGGAGCGACATTCTCGTGTAGACGGGGGCGGGAACTCTGAGCAGATGGCACTGAACAATCAGTTTTGGAGCCGTTTGCAGAAAGTCCCTGAACCCCACCTTCGTGATGTGACGGCAACACAGGTCATTCCCTAGAGTTTCTTATCTGTAGCAAGCTGTGTGCGATAGTTCCTGAACAGGCGTCACGAATAACTCGGTCATTGGTCATTGGTCGTGGGTCATTGTCTTTGTATAGCTGAGTGGACTGAAATGATTATTGCATTTGTGTTATCAATTGCACCAAAAAGTGAATTGGATGTTAATTATTTGGGTTGTTAATGTTATTTCACCGAAAGGGGAAGCGCTAGGCAAGGGGCCAAAGTGTACCCGTTTTTATAGTGAAATCAGGAGAGTGACCATGTCCCAGGATTTACAAAAAATGCTCGATCAGGCCTTCGATGCAGCGACTAGTTTATACCAGAAAAACGGCTTTCAGCGCCGGGTCGGTTTTGGTAAAAAGCCGGCACTGATCAGTGTCGATTTGGCTAACGCCTGGACACAGCCCGGTAATCCTTTTACCTGCGACAAGATTGACGATGAGATCATCCCCGGCATGCAACGTCTGCTGGAAGCCTTCCGCGCCAAGAACCTGCCGATTGTGCACGTTACTACCTGCTATCAGGTGACCGATCGCAACAACCCCCACACCGACATGGGGCTGTGGCATAACAAGATCCCGGTCGACTTTTGCGCTCAGGATAACGAAGAGCTGTGGGCCATCGACGATCGCATTGCCCCACTGGAAGGTGAACAGGTGCTTATCAAGAAGCACGCCAGTTCGTTTCAGGGCACTTATCTGGCCGGCTTTTTGCGCGCAGCTGGGGTAGATACCGTACTGGTGACCGGTGTGACCGCCTCAGCCTGTGTACGCACTACCGTGTGTGACGCCATGGCCGAAGGTTTTCGCCCAATCGCAGTGAAAGAATGTATCGGTGACCGCATTCCGGGCGCCGTGGCCTGGAACCTGTTCGACATCGACGCCAAGTTCGGCGACGTGGAAACAGTCGACACCTGTGTGGAATATCTGAACAAACTGGAAGCGCAAAGATAATACGAGAACAAACGATTCGGTGAGGGGCTGAAGCGGTAAATCATAGCCTATCACCGTCTCCTCTAATGGATTGAAGGAGAAGCAAATGGCACGTATCGGCGTAGATGTAGGCGGCACTAATACCGACCTTATATTGGAAACCACAGATAAAGATTCGATCGGCAAGGGAGTATTTGAACACAAGGTGGCCAGTACCCCCGAAGATCAGTCCATCGGCGTAATGCGGGGTATTTTGGAAATATGTGAAAAGGCAAAGCTGGACAAGAAGGAGATAGAACTGATAGTGCATGGCACTACGGTGGCCACTAATATCTCTATCGAGGGAAACGGCGCCGAGGTGGGCATGCTGACCACCAAAGGCTTTAGAGACATACTCCACATCGGCAGACACAAACGACCGCACAACTTCTCACTGCACTTCGATGTTCCCTGGCAATCCGCGCCCATGGTCAAACGTCGCAACCGTATTCCTATTAACGAACGAATTTTACCCCCACACGGCGAGATAGAACGCCCCCTTGACGAGCAGGAAGTTCGTGCCGCGGTGGCGACGCTAAAAGAGCGTGGCGTGCAAGCGGTGATTATCGGTTTCCTCTTTTCCTTCCTTAACCGGTCACACGAACAGAGAGCCAAGGAAATCGTTCAGGAAATGATGCCCGGCGCCTTCGTCTGCTGCTCGAGCGAAGTCGTTGACGTGATGCGCGAGTACGAACGCTTCTCCACCACCGCCATGAATGCCTATGTAGGCCCTGCCACATACAACTATCTTACCCACCTGTCTAGCGAGTTACGTGAAAGCGGCATTGGTGCGGATCTGCGTATCATGCAGTCCAACGGCGGCGTGGCGACAGTAGAAAGCTGCTGCGAACGGCCGGTCAACATACTTATGTCAGGCCCCGCAGGGGGAGTTATCGGTGGACATCATTTTGCTCAGCTCGACGGCGAGCAGAATATCATCACCGTCGATATCGGTGGTACCTCGGCGGATATATCCACCTTATCCGAGGGCGAGATCCAGATCATGAACCCGCGGGACTCCTATGTTGGCGGTTATCCGGTGATGGTACCGATGATAGACATGATCACCATAGGTGCGGGCGGGGGGTCCATTGCCTATGTGGATGAGGCCGGTGGCTTTCATGTAGGTCCTCGCTCTGCGGGTTCAGTTCCTGGCCCTGCCTGTTACAACCGAGGCGGCACCGAACCGACGGTAACCGATGCCAACGTCGTGCTTGGTCGGCTCGATCCCGATGAGATGCTGGGGGGCGATCTCAATCTGGACCCAGAACTTTCAGCCTGGGCGATCAAAGAAAAAATAGCTGACCCACTAGGATTGACCGTCAAGGAAGCCGCGTTGGGCATCCTCAAGATTGTTAATAACAACATGGCGCTGGCCATTCGATCGAACTCGGTAGCTAGAGGGGTAGATCCACGGGATTTCGTGTTGATGCCCTTCGGGGGCGCAGGTCCGGTACACGGGCCTGCACTGGCCGAAGAGGTTAATGCCAAGGCGGTATTTGTGCCACCGGCACCGGGTATTACCGCAGCAGCCGGCTTGCTGACCACCAACCTGCAATATGAAACGACCCGTTCGCTGTTGTGTGATCTGGACACCATATCCGACGAAAACATGACTCGGATGCATGACTATCTCGAGCTGCTGGAAGAAGAAATTATTGGCAAGCTGCGGGACGATGGCGTTGAGCCGGAAAACATGAGACTGACCCGCCTTGCTGAGTGTCGCTACTACGGGCAGGGATTCGAGTTGAGGGCGGATATTCCCGCGGGTGAGCTGACTCGAGAAGGGGTTAAGGAAGTCATTAAATCCTTCCATCAGGCCCACGAAACTGACTATGGGTACTGCTTTGAAAATGCGGTGGTGGAACTAGTTACCCTGCGAGTGATTGGCAATGCCGAGTCTAGAAAGCTGGCGTGGCCGTTGTCGGAAGAAGCAGGTCCCGATGACTTAGCCAAGGCTTTCATGTATGAACGGCCGACGGTATGTGATGACGGCCAGGAACACATGACTCCGCGTTATCGCCGCAAGAGCTTGAAAGCGGGGCAGCGAATAGTCGGGCCGGCGTTGTTGATGCAGCATGACTCCACTTCCTTCGTACCGCCGGGCTGGAGTGCCAAGATCACGAAACACGGTAACTTATTTATTTCCAAGGATCAGTGAGAGGATGATTGACATGAACCAGACACCGGTAAATCCCATTACGCTGCAGGTCATCAATGGCGCTCTTAAAACCATCGCGGAAGAGATGGGCCACATTCTCTATCGTATGTCCTTTTCATCCATTATCCGCGAATCCCAGGATCTTGGGGCGGGACTGTTTGATATCAACTTTCAGACTATTTGTGAGTCAGAATCCACCCCCATGCATATAGGCTCCATCCCTGCTTATCTGCGCGGGATACAAGAAACCTTACAGGGCGGAGAATGGCATGAAGGGGATGTCGTTATTCATAACCACCCCTATTATGGTTCCAGCCACTCGCCGGATCTGGCGATCATCATCCCTATTTTCTACGAGGGTGAATTGGTCGGTTTTTCCGGCAATACGGCTCACCATATCGACATCGGTGCCGCTACGCCGGGGCTGATTATCGATGTAGGTGATGTTTACGCCGAGGGCATGCTAATGGCTGGGCTCAAACTCTATGAAAAAGGAGTGCGTAACGAAGGGCTAGCGCAGATGATCATCCACAATAGTCGAGCGTCGATTCAGCTGCTCAGGGATATCGAAGCCCAGGTCGCCTCTGCCCAGCTTGGGGTCAAACGATTCAAGGAGTTGCTTGATCGCTATGGTAAAGAAACAGCCTTTAATGCAGTAGATCAGCTAATCGATTATTCCGAGAGCATACTCCGACAGCGTATCAAGGAAGTGCCTAACGGGGTATACCGAGCAGAAGGCTTTCTCGACGATGATGGCCGCAACCGCGACAATCGCCTGCCGGTTGTGGTGACAGTCACGATAGAAGACGAAGACATCACGGTGGATCTGACCGGCTCTGCACCGCAGACCCCCACTGCCTACAACGTACCGTTTGAAGGTTCCTGTAAGGTAGCCGCCTACGCTGCCTTTCGCAAGCTGTTGCTGGATACCCATATCAGCGGCACCCCCGTGCCCTCTAACGAAGGCTCGTTCCGGCCCATTAAGGTGATAGCGCCCAAAGGCTCTATCTTCAATCCGATTTTTCCGGCGGCGGCCGAGGCTCGCTTTACTCAGTGTAACCGTATGATTGATCTGATCATTAAGGCGCTGGCGCCTGTCTTGCCGGACAAGGTGATTGCCGGTAGCTCGGCATCCATTTCCTTCGCATCCTATTCGGGTATCAAGGATGATGGCGATTACTGGGTATTTCTAGAGGTGAACGAAGGTGCTTACGGCGGCCGGCCGCAATCCGATGGGCCCGATAGCATAGATAACCTGATGGCTAATACTCGCAACAACCCAATTGAAGATCTGGGCATGCATCTGCCGATGATCTGTGATCGCTACGAGTTACGAGATGATGTCATGCCCGGCGCCGGCAAGTACCGCGGCGGCATAGGAGTGGTCAAGTCTCAGCGGATGCTGACGCCTGGCTCCATTACGCATGAGAGTGAGCGGCATTTCGATGTGCCTTGGGGGATCTTCGGCGGGGCCGACGGCGCTGTAGGAAAGACCGAAATCTACAACTATGCCAGTCAGGATAACATTAGACAGATGCCGTCCAAGTTTTCCGGCCACCCCACTCAAGCCGGCGATGTAATGGCCTATTACTCCCCCTGTGGTGGAGGCTATGGTAACCCGCTGGAGCGACCGGCAGAGCAGGTCAGGGATGACGTGCTGGATGACTTCTGCAGTCTGGAGCATGCCTTTGAGATATATGGCGTGGTGCTGGATAAACAATTGGACATTGATATGGTGGCGACCCTTGATCGGAGGGAAATATTGAGTCGCATCACCAGCGAATAATCGACATTAATGTTATTTATTCATTCATGTTATTTATCTGTAGTAAGGGGCGGAATAATCTGCCCCTTATTCTTGCCACGTCTAATAGTACTAAGGACGGTATTATGAGTGTCAATGAACAATTGGCTAATAACACCCGTAGCCTAACGAATGTAAAAACCAATCATCTTCTTGAAAAATCTATTCTTCCTATTGAATCTAAACAAAGGCCTATAACTGCTTGGGGTTTTGTCTGGATATGGGTGGGTATTGCGGTGATTATCGCCACATTTCAGCTGGGCGCTAACGGAGTGTCTGGCCTGCCATTATTACACGTAATCGCAACCATACTGATCGCCAACGTGATTCTGGCGTTGTTAATGACTCTGACCGCCGATATCGGTACCGAACATGGTTTATCGTTTTCTGTTTATTTAAGGGCGCCGTTTGGTATATATGGTACTCACATACCGTCTATTTTTCGGGGACTAATCGCGGCGGTGTGGTTTGGTATTCAGACCTATCTGGGAGCTTTGGCTCTGAACGGTATTATTGAGTACCTGACCGGATTTTCGAACTGGCCGATCTGGTATCTGGTATTTGCCCTGTTGCAAATAGCGAATACGTCGCTGGGCATTAAGTCGGTAGAGCGCCTTGCCGCCATCGCGGCCCCGGCGATACTGGCTATTTCAGTGTGGATGTACTTCACTCTCGACGTATTGGCGCAAACCAAGGGCATCAATATCTGGACCTTCGCCGGCACCATGGATGTGTCTATTCTTACCTTGTTTCTGGCTAATGTGGCGTTCTGGTCGACCCTAGCCATCGATATTCCCAATATTACCCGTTACGTCAAAACCCAGCCTGGTGCCAAGGGCTTTATCGCCAGAAACCGCAATATATTTCTGGCCCAGCTGGTGGCGCTGCCCATTACTCAGGCCTGGATTGCGTTGATCGGCGCCGTGTCCTTTATTGCCGCCGGCGATTGGAATCCGATTACCGTTATTCAGGGCCAGAGCGAGGGAATACGGCTAGTGGTGTTGTTGGTGTTGGTGATACTGGCTCAGTGGTCGACCAATAATGCCGCCAACCTGATCCCGGCCTCTCTGGCTTTTGTCAACGCTGGCGCACCCTATATCAAGTATCCGATGGCGGTCTTTATCGCGGGTGTGGTGGGCACCCTGTCCATGCCCTGGGCGATACTGGACAACCTGTTTGCGTTCTTGTTTTCGTATGGGTCATTTCTTTCGGCTATCGGTGGCATCATGATTGCCGATTACTTCCTGATCCGTAAGCGTCGGCTGAACGTGCCCGAGCTTTACTCCGTCAGCGGTCAGTTCCGTTATTATAAGGGCGTAAATCCGGCCGGTTTGATTGCTTGGCTTTGTGCCGGTAGTCTGGCGTTCTATTCTGCAGAGTGGGCCTTTGTGGTTGGTTTATTATTTAGTATGGCGATGTATTTCGTTCTCATGAAATACTGGATTATGCGCATATATCCACAAAAAGAAATAACTGAAAAGAATAAAGATAATTATCTAGCTACCAGCGCAGGAATGGACTGGAGTTATAATGAACAATCGGGTTTATTTCAGCAAACTAGAGTCGATAAAGATGAGTAACGATAAAAAATAGCCTGGCTTTTAATGATGCAAGTGAATGCTTTACCTGATGAACAGCATGGTTTGCTCATCAGGTTTTTATTGTTTCTTTTTCGGCTCTGATTGATGTTCACATTCAATCAATAACACCACGGTAGCGTGATAAGTTAAAAGCGACTTTCAGTATTGTACAGACTGATCAAATTCCAAATATATTGCAGAGGTGATGAGCATGCGTCGAGTTGTTGTTACAGGAATAGGTATCGTCTCGAGTCTTGGTAATACACTGGACGAGGTGACATCGTCATTGCAAAGCGGATACTCCGGTATCGACATCAATCCGGCCTATCGGGAGGCGGGGTTGCGTTCACATGTGTCGGGTATGCTCGATGCAGATTTTAGCCGGATAGATCGCAAGCACCGGCGTTTTATGGGAGATGCTTCTGCGTATGCCTACCTAGCCATGGAAGATGCCATTGCCGACGCCAAACTTGCCCACGAACTGGTATCTCATCCTAGAACTGGCTGCGTGATGGGATCGGGCGGTGGATCCAGCAAAGATATCGTGGAGGCCAACCAGCTACTGGCCAGTGGAGGGGTGAGAAAGGTCGGGCCCTATCGGGTGCCAAGAACCATGACCAGCACGGTGTCGGCCTGTATTTCCAGCTTCTTCAATATCAAGGGGCTAAACTATTCCATTGCCTCGGCGTGCGCCACCAGTGCCCACTGCATCGGCCATGCCTTCGAGCAGATCCAGTTTGGTAAACAGGATATCGTCTTTGCCGGTGGTGCCGAGGCGGAAGATGTCAGCCAGAGTTGTATGTTTGATGCTATGGGGGCCTTTTCCACCGGCTACAACGAGAACCCTACTCATGCGAGTCGCCCTTACGACAGAGACAGAGACGGTTTCGTAATCAGCGGCGGTGCCGGTGTGCTGGTGTTGGAAGAGCTGGAGCATGCGTTGAGTCGCGGGGCGAAAATTTACGGTGAGGTAGTGGGTTACGGAACTTCTTCAGATGGACAGGATATGGTATCACCTTCCGGAGAGGGAGCCTTTCGGGCAATGCAGATGGCACTAGAGACCTGCTCTCTGCCTGTGGATTATCTCAACACCCACGGTACTAGCACTCAGGCGGGCGATCTGGTGGAAATCGAGGCGGCAAAAGATGCCTTTGCTGGAAAACTGCCAGCCTTCAGCTCCACCAAGGCCTTGAGTGGCCATGCGCTAGGGGCCGCAGGAGTGCACGAGGCTATTTATTCGCTGCTGATGATGCGGGACGGCTTTTTAGCGGCGTCGCACCATATCGAAAATCTTGATGAATCACTGGTGGATCAGCCGATTGTGATGAAGACTCGTCATGATGAGAAAGTGCGCTGTGTGATGTCGAATAGCTTCGGCTTCGGTGGTGCCAATGCCTGCTTGGTTTTTGCCCAGCAGGCATAAGCATCGGTCTGCAGTAGTACTAGGCGGGCAGGGGGAGTGATTCTTCCTGCAAATGGCGGATGAAGTAGGCGAAACTGGGGCTGATAAAGGAGCTGTTCCAGGCCACCACCGTTTCAACCTGATGCTCGTCACCTTCCAGCGGGATCAGGTGAATGTCTCTGCGGGTGAACTTTCTGACGCATTCGGTGTAAACGGAAATTCCCATGTTGGCCGCCACCAGTCCGAAAATACCGGTGCTGGTGCTGGCTTCCTGAACGATAGTAGGAGTAAACCCCGCTTTTTGGCAGCTCTTTATAAAACGAGTCCGGAAGGCCTTCCAGCTGTTTTCCGCCCCCAGAACAAACTTCTCATTTTTCAAATCCTCTAGGCGTAGGCTGCTGCGGTGAGCAAAAGGATGTCGCAACGGCAGCACCACCAATAATCCTTCGACGGCGCAAGAGAGCGTTTCTATACCGGGCATGTTCAGTGGACCTATCATGAAACCCGCGTCGATGCGGCAGTCCTGCAAGGCTCGGTGCTGTAAGTGAGAAGGCATATGCGTGAGTTCAATCGAGATATTGGGGTGTTTTTCCTTGAATCGCTCGATAATGTCCGGGAGTACGCCGTTAATAGAGAAGTCGTTGTAGGCCACGCAAATATGACCAATATCGCCCTGTGAGGCGCTTTGGGCTAAATGAACGCCCCGATCTAGGACTCTGAAGCTAGCCTTACATTCGGCCAGAAACAGCCTGCCGGCTTCGGTCAGTGCTACTTGGCGGGTTGTACGAGTGAGCAATTCCACCCCTATCGCTTCCTCTAGTCCCTTTATCAGTCGACTCAGAGCCGGCTGGGTAATAAATAATTTTTCGGCTGCCTTCTTGAAATGCAATGACTCGGCTACGGCAACAAATGCCTTGATGTGTCGTAGATCAAATCTGAAATTCATGTTTACCACTATATCAATCCTTTGAATATGGTTGTAAACAAACAATAAAGGTTAAAAAATAGCCTGTAAAGAAAGAGGAGCTATCGGATGTCGAGCCAGCTCACAATTACGGGCATTGATAACGTCTGCAGAAAAAAAACTGGCCCCCGCCTGCGCGAGGGTGATGGCAACATACGTCATTGCCACGAACTTCCAATCCTCATTCCCGATATTTTCTTCCGTCATTCTCGCGAAGACGGGAATCCAGAGCATATGGTACTGAACAGCCAGTCTTGGAGTCGTTAGCAGAGATAGACCTGGCCCCGTATTCGCGAGGGTGACGGTGAGCGACGAGGTGGTGTATGGCGGAGCAGACTAGACAACGAAAAGGGCCCAATTAGGGCCCTTTTTAAGAATGTTACCAGTCAGAGGTTATCTGGCCTGCATGTGATTATTCGGCCATGGCCGGTTTGGCGAGCATTGCCTCCTCGGCTTGGTGTCGGGCGGCTTCTTCTGGGCTGAGTTTGGGCGAGAACCAGCCCAGGTGGGCGTAGATAATGCCAATCAGCGGCGACAACCAGCAGGCGAAGGCCAGCGGAATATACAGCAGGTTCTCGGTCTGTCCTTCGGCAATGCCCAAACCTAAGGCGGTGATCACCACGGCACCACCGGCGTTCCAGGGAATAAGCGGTGATATCAAAGTACCGCCTTCCTCAACTGCCCGCGACAGGTTCAGTGCCGAATAGCCTTTGGCACGGTAGGCGGGAGCAAACATGCGCCCAGGCAGCGCAATAGACAGGTAGGGGTCACCGCCAATCACGTTGGTCATGGCCGAGGTGGCGATGGCGGAAGTCTGGATGGCGCCAAAGCTTTTAGCGCGAGTCAGAATTTTTTCCATTATCACTCCTAGGCAGCCGGTACGTTCCAGTACGCCGCCGAAGGCCAAGGCCACCAGCATCAGGGTGATCACCCAAGTCATGCTCTGTATGCCACCGCGGTTGAGCAGGGCATCGATTTCACTCACGCCGGTATCAATCTGATAACCGCTGAACATAAAGTTAAAAGCCTGCTGCAGGCCCACGTCCTGAGTCAACATGGCAGTGGCCAAGCCCAACATGGCGCCGGCAAATAAAGTTGGCAGGGCGGGCATTTTCTTCAGGGCCAGCAACACGGTCACGCCTAAGGGCAGTAGCAAAGGCCACGACAGGTTGAAGTGCTGATCTAGGCCGCTGATGATGTTTTCGATACGACCGAAGTCCACGGCTTGATCGCCAATCATGCTGAAGCCGGCGAACAAGTAAATGACCAAGGAAATCAACATGGCCGGAACGGTAGTGGGCAGCATGTTGCGAATATGGTCGAACAAGTTCACGCCGGTTACCGCTGGGGCGAGGTTGGTGGTGTCTGACAGCGGTGACATTTTGTCACCGAAGAAGGCGCCCGATACCACTGCGCCGGCAGTCCAGTACATAGGAATATCGAAACCGTTGCCGATGCCCATCAGCGCTAGGCCCACAGTGCCGGTGGTGCCCCACGAGGTACCTAGCGATACCGATACCACGGCGCAGATCAGCACGCTGGCGGCTAGAAATAGTTCAGGAGAGATCAGGCTCAAACCCAGCTTAATCAGATAAGGCACGGTACCGCTGGCAATCCAGATGCCGACAATCATGCCCACGATAATCAGAATGCCTACCGACTGCAGACCTAAACGCACCACGTGCATGATACCGTCTTCCATCTCGGGCCAGCGGTAGCCACGCAGCCAGCCGATAAGGGCGGTGATAGCCACGCCGATGGCGAGCGGAATATGGGGGGTGAAGTTGCCGAAATAAAATAGCTGCACGCCTAGCACGACAAAGGTCAGTACGATAGGCAGGCAGGCCAGCCAGAAGCTGGGTTTGCGAGGGGGTGATGTGGTCATGGTTCTCTCCTTGAGCCTGTGAGGCGGACCGGTTTGTGCAACCGACCTGTGCCATATATCCCGGGGGATGCAGTCAGACTAAGGCAGTCATGTATAAGAGTTATGTGATAAATGTAAAGAATTGTAACAAGGTTGTATCAGAGGTCGCGACCAAGGCGAGCGATGAGCGACGAAAGCTCTTTTTGTGTCTCTATTATCGCCTGGTCCAGCTCGATGGCGAGGTTGTGTGTCACTAGGTTCTGCTCCTCCGCCATCTGCTCCAGTCGTTCCAGCACCTCGGCTAACGGGGTCTGATCCAGCATGCGGGCAGTACCGGCCAGCCGGTGTGCCAGCTGGCCCAGTTCCAGGTGATCTTCATCCGCCAGCACCTGTTCAAGGGCCGCTTGGCCTGCGGGTAACTCGTCGGCGAAGCGACTGAGCATGGCTTGCAGCCGAGGTCGGCCCAGTACTCGCAGGTGTTCTTGCAGCAGGGGCTGTTCCAACTCCGGCGTTATGCGGATGCCCAAAGCCAGCCCCAATGCTAGGGTGAGTCTTGGCCATTGCACCGGCTTGGCCACCACAGCCTTGAGCCCGGCGGCCAGATAACGGCGAATGTCGTCGGGGGCCACGCTGGCGGTCAGAGCAATCACCGAGGTGTCTCGGTTCAACCCCTGAGTTTGGTGGCGAATGCTGCGACTGGTTTCCAAGCCATCGATGCCTGGCAGATGCATGTCCATTAGAATAAGGTCAAAGGCCTGATGCCGAGCCATCTCGAGTGCCTGCTCGCCGCTTTCTGCCTGACTCACTAGGTGGCCGTGCTGTTCCAGCATGGCTGCAAGAATAGCCCGGTTGATGGACACATCTTCCACTAGCAGCAGGCTGAGGCTGGGCAGGGCGGTCAGCTCGGTTTCTTGCTCCGGGGCTGGGGTATCGATACGCGTCAGCGGTAGAAAGAAGCCAAAGCGGCTGCCCAGGCCGGGGGTGCTATGCAGGGTCATGCTGCCGCCCATGGCTTCGATCAGCCGTTTAGAGATGGCCAGCCCCAATCCGGTGCCACCATAGCGGCGACCTATGCTTTCGTCCGCCTGAGTAAAGCGTTGAAAAATGCGGTCCTGTTGCTCGGGGGCAATGCCAATGCCGTTGTCTGCTACGTTGAACTGCCAGCCGCCGTCCACCGCTCGGGCGTCGAGCGTCACTTGGCCGCCGGTATCGGTGAACTTGGTGGCGTTAGACAACAGGTTGATCAGCACTTGGCGCAGCCGTCCGGCGTGGCCCGAGAGCCAAAGCTCGGCGCCGGTCGCGTCCAGTTGCAATTGGATCTGCTTGGCTTCGGCGTAGCCCTGCATCATGGCAACACTGTTCTCTAGCAGCTCATTTAGGGCGAAGGGAGCCGGCTCTTCTGGCAGCGGGCCTTGCTCTAGCGCCGCATAATCGAGCACGTCGTTAAGCAGCATCAATAGATGCTCGGCCGAGTGCTGCAGTACGTCGAGCATGCCTTGCTCTGGGCTGTCTTTTAGCGCGGGTCTGAGCAGGGTGAGGGTGCCCAGAATACCGCTCATGGGGGTTCGCAATTCGTGGGTCATGTTGGCGATAAAGCGGCTTTTTGCCATGTCGGCTGCCTCGGCCGACTCCTTGGCTTGGCGTAGGTGGCGGGTGCGTCTATCTACCAAGGCTTCTAGCCGATCTTTGTCGTGTTGTAACTCGCTCTGACGGCGCTCGACTGAGCGGCGCATGGTGTTGATGGCGCCTACTAGGGTGTCCAGTTCGTCGGGCAGCTGGCTGGGGGAGCGATCGAGGGCTAGCTGCGGGCTGCCCGGCTGGCCTTCGCCAATCTGCGCGACATGACGGGCCATGCGTTCTAGATGTCGGGTGACGCGGCGCTGAAATACCAGCATCAGGCAGAGGGCGATAGCCAATATGGTCAGGGTTTGGCCCAGCAGTATGGTCTGGGCACGATCAATCAGTTGCTGGTTAATGCTCTGCTGGCTGAAGGCAACCTCGAGCCGGCCTACTTGCTGGGGCCCCAGCGCCGAGCTGGGATAGATTAAATTGAAGCCATGCTCATGCACGGACTCACCGCTATCGTTGTGGGACAGCAATAGCGGTTTACTAAGGGCGTCACCGGTTACAGTCAGTCGAGCCATGTGCGGCATGTCGAGCATGCTTGCCAGCTGCAAGCGGGCTTGGGGCAGGTTCAGATCCCACAAGCTCTGGGTCAGGCTATCGAGATAGCTTTGCTCGATGAGAGTAAGACGGTCGTCCAGATCCTGCTTTATCTGGCGATGATCAAGCCAGAGCTGTAGGCCGGTGGACAGCAGCGAAAGGGTCAGGCTGACGCCCAGCACCAGCCAAAACAAGCGAAAACTCAGCGGATGCCGGCGCCGGTAACGTGGCAGCAGGGTTAACAGGGAATTCATTCAAGGGGCGTCCAGGTAATGGCGTTCAAAAAAGAAGGTAATGCGTTGAATATAATGATCGTCGGTAAGCGCTTGTAGCCGTGCCGACAAGGCCGGCAATAGTGGTTCTAGGCGCGAGCTTTTGGGTAAGGCCAGATGATAATATTCCAAGGTGAGCAGTTCGGGCAGGGGAAATATTTGGCCGGTCAGTCCGAGCTTTTGTGCCTGCAGTTTACCAGTGGACAGACCGATGGGCATGTAGTCGATGCGACCCAGTGCTAGCTTACGAAAATTCTGCTCGCCGGTAGATACCCGCTCAACATGAAGGCGCCGAGCGGAGGCTTGGTCGAAATCGTCCCCAAAGCTGTCGCCAAATAGCAGGCCCCAGGTCTTGCCGTCCAAACTCCAAGGTGACACGCTACCATTGCCGAAGTGGGTAAAGATCCCTACGGGATCCGCGACGATGGGCGTGTCGCTGAACAGAAAATACTGCTCACGCTGACGAGTTTTGTAGGCGGCAACAATTAAATCCACTTTGCCTTGGCGTGCCGCCAGCTGACATCGCTCCCAGTTGCCGAATACCTGCATGTTTACCGTATAGCCGTGCTCGGCCAGCAGCTTGTGGACCAGATGAGGAGCAATGCCGACTAGCTCGCCATCTTGTTCCCAAGACAGTGGCGGATACATGGGGTGGCCGCAGGCAGTAAGAGTCTTGCTTGAACTTGGAGCTGGCGCAGAAGTTGGCGTTTGAGCGTAAGACGACAGCGACGGCAGCAGGGCCAGCAGTAGCGTGAATATCAGTGGCATGGCACCGACCTTGGTGTAAATACGTAACCGGCACCATGTACGGTAAGGATAATTCTAGGATTGGCCGGGTCGTCTTGCAGCTTACGTCGCAGCCGACCCACCAGCACGTCTATGGTTCTATCGTTGGGGGCCCACTCGCGGTTTTTTATCTGATCCAACAGCTGATCCCGTGACAAGGTCTGCCCCGAGTGACGTAAAAAAGCCCTCAATAGCTGGTATTCGCCGTGGGTCAGCGGGGTTTGCTGGTCGTGTTTATCGAGCAGTACCCGACGGTCCAAGTCGATGCGCCAGTCGTCAAACTGATGAATGTTGGTCGTGTGCGCGGCGTTGCTTGTAGCGGCGGTGGCTCTTACTCTGCGGACCAGATTCTTGGCTCGGGCCAGCAGTTCGCGGGGGTTAAAGGGTTTGCACACATAGTCGTCGGCGCCGCACTCTAGTCCGACAATGCGTTCTATCTCGTCCTGACGGCCGGTCACCAGAATAATGCCCACCTCGGAATTGGCGCGTAACTCGCGGGTCAGGGTCAGGCCATCCTTGCCCGGCAGTCGAATGTCCAACAGAACGAGATCAATGTCTTGTTCTCTCAGTATCTGCTCGGCTTCTTCTGCACTGCGGGCTGCAAACACCTGATGCTGCTCTACCCTAAAGTACTCTACCAGACACTCTCGCGTGGTTTCGTCGTCTTCCACAATCAAGATGCGGATATCCATATCGTTTGTTCTCGTTTTTCTTGGGGGGAGTGTAGAACAGTGTCCACAGGTCAATTTTTAACATCGCCAAAGCACCGTTTGCGCCTATTTACCCAGCAGTTCGTCCAATCAGCCCTGATAAAGGTTCATTTTTTGCTATTCGTTAAAGTTTAACCGTCTTTTGTCAAAGGGTACATGGCCATGAGGGCGGATAAATAGCGGGCAACAGCAACGAAATGGAGGGCGTCCGAGTTCCTGATACTGTTATGTAGAGCAGAGCCGTCTCTCGATGTCTCGTTTTGGCATGTGGGTGTCTTAATCAGCAATGCTGCCAGAGTGTAACGGATGTTTACTGTCGTTACCCGAGCAGAGGTACCGATATGGCTGCCTGTTGCGGTTTTATAACGACCGGACCAAGTGCCGGCGTTGACTCCCGTTAAGCAAAAGGATGCTGATTTATGTGCGCAATTCATGGAAACAGAGGTGTTGTCTATACCGGTCCGGGCAAGGTCGAGGTGCAAGCCATTGCCTTCCCCGAGCTGGCCATCGGTAATCGAGCCTGTCATCACGGGGTGATCCTCAAGGTGGTATCGACCAACATCTGTGGCAGTGACCAGCATATGGTGCGCGGGCGAACCACCGCCGAAGCCGGTCTGGTGCTGGGCCACGAAATCACCGGGCAAATCATTGAATGCGGCCGTGATGTCGAGTTCCTCAAAGTGGGCGATATCGTATCTGTGCCGTTCAACATCGCTTGTGGCCGTTGCCGTAGCTGTAAAGAAGGCAAGACCGGTATCTGCCTGAACGTCAACCCGGCTCGTCCTGGCGCCGCCTACGGTTATGTAGACATGGGTGGCTGGGTCGGTGGCCAGTCCGAGTATGTGATGGTGCCTTATGCAGACTTTAACCTGCTCAAGTTTCCGGACTCGGATCAGGCAATGGAAAAAATACGCGACCTGACCCTGTTGTCCGACATTTTACCCACCGGCTTCCACGGTTGCGTTACCGCCGGCGTGGGCCCCGGCTCCACCGTCTATATCGCCGGTGCCGGCCCGGTCGGTCTGGCCGCTGCCGCAGCAGCCCAGTTGCTGGGGGCGGCCTGCGTCATCGTCGGTGACATGATCTCGGAGCGTCTGGCACAGGCCCGCAGCTTCGGCTGCGAAACCATAGATCTGCGCGAAGAAGGGTCGATGGAAGACAAGATTGAACAGATCCTGGGCGAGCGCGAAGTGGATGCTTTCGTCGACTGTGTCGGCTTCGAAGCCCACGGTTGCGGCTGTGATCATGGCAAAGAGCAGCCGGCAGCCGTGCTGAACTCGGCCATGGCTCTGACTCGTGCCGGCGGCCAGATTGGTATTCCCGGCCTGTATGTGACCGAAGATCCGGGTGCCATGGACGAGGCTGCCCGCCAAGGAGCCCTAAGCATGCGCTTTGGACTGGGCTGGGCCAAGTCGCATTCCTTCCATACCGGTCAGTGTCCGGTGATGAAGTATCACAGACCCCTGATGCAGGCGATTTTGTTCGACAAGATAAAAATCGCCGATGCAGTCAACGTGCAGGTGATTACACTGGATCAGGCCGTTCAGGGCTACGCCGACTTTGACGGTGGGGTATCGAAGAAGTTTGTGATTGACCCCCATGGCATGGTGCCGGCATAAAGGATAGAGTTGACTGGTTCATGCCTTCCATCTTGCGGTGGAGGGCATGTTTTGGTTGAAAAAATATACCCGGCCAGGAGCGGCCGGCAGGACAGTACTGTTCATGGTGATTGCTACAGACCAACCGCCATGACCGTTTTTACAAGGTTGATGATATGGATGAGACTCAAGCAGGCGTTCTAGACACTATCGAAGAGATAGTGACGTCGAAAAAACACAAACCCGGCGCGCTGTTGCCCATCCTGCATCGAATTCAGGACCAGTTCGGCTATATTCCCGATACCGCCATCGCGGTGATAGCAACCCATTTACGTAGCACCGCGGCCGATGTGCACGGTGTGATCAGCTTCTATCATTTCTTTCGCAGCGAAAAGCCAGGCCGGCATGTGGTCGAGGTCTGTCGGGCCGAAGCTTGTCAGGCCCAGGGAGGCCGTGAGTTCGAACGCCATGTGCGGGAAACGCTGAACATCGGCTTCGACCAGACCACCCCGAATCAGGATATCAGCCTCAAGGCGGTCTATTGCCTGGGCAACTGCGCCACCGGCCCTTCCATCAGAGTGGGGGACAAGATTAAGGGGCGCATGAATCCGGCCAAATTCGATCGTCTGGTAGACGAGCTGACCACCTTTAAACTGGAGCTGAAATAATGACGCTGCGAGTTTATGTTCCCTATGAAACCACCGCCCTGTCGTTGGGTGCTGACGAGGTAGCTACCCTGATCCGGCGTGAAGCCGAACGGCGCGGCATGGATATTGAATTGATCCGTAATGGCTCTCGGGGCCTGTTCTGGCTGGAGCCGCTGGTGGAGATAGCCACCGATGAAGGTCGCTATGCCTTTGGTCCGGTCGAGCTGGACGACGTGGCCTCCCTGTTCGACGCCGGCTTTGAGCGCGGTGCCGTCAAACATCCGCTGGCTCTGGGCCTGACCGACCAGATCCCCTATCTGAAAAATCAGCAGCGAGTGACTTTCTCGCGTATCGGCATCACGGATCCGGTGTCGCTGGACGACTACCGAGAGCTGGACGGTTTCAAAGGCCTGGAAAAAGCGGTGACGCTGTCGCCTCAGGAGCTGGTCGACTACGTGAAAGAGTCCGGCCTGCGTGGCCGAGGCGGGGCGGCCTTTCCCACCGGTATCAAGTGGCAGACCGTGCTGGATGCGCCGGGTGAACAGAAATACATCGTCTGCAATGCCGATGAAGGAGACTCGGGCTCGTTTGCCGATCGCATGGTGATGGAATCCGATCCCTACATGCTGATTGAAGGCATGAGCATCAGCGGCCTGGCGGTGGGCGCGACCCAGGGCTACATCTACCTGCGGGAAGAATACCCGCTGGCCCATGAATTGTTGAATGTCGCCATCGAGCGGGCCTACGTCGCCGGCATGCTGGGCGATAATGTCGCCGGCAGTGGCCGCCGTTTCGATCTGGAAGTGCGACTGGGCGCCGGCGCCTACATCTGCGGCGAAGAAACCTCGTTGCTGGAAAGTCTCGAAGGCAAGCGCGGCGTGGTGCGAGCCAAGCCACCGCTGCCGGCCATTGTCGGCCTGTTTGGTCAGCCGACCGTGGTCAACAATGTGCTCTCTTTAGCCGCTATTCCCGCCATCCTCAGCGAAGGCGCCGACCATTACGCCAGTTACGGTTATGAGCGCTCCAAGG
The DNA here is from genome assembly GCF_042676125.1 of Oceanisphaera ostreae. Lineage (NCBI taxonomy): Bacteria > Pseudomonadati > Pseudomonadota > Gammaproteobacteria > Aeromonadales > Aeromonadaceae > Oceanisphaera > Oceanisphaera ostreae. The sequence continues at coordinate 12,947 of NZ_JBHTJS010000048.1, read as the reverse complement.
GCACACTGCCGTTTCAGCTGGCCGGTAACCTAGAGCGGGGCGGCTTGGTCGAACTGGCGTTCGGCCAGCGTCTGCATGATTTGATTTATGAATTTGGCGGCGGTACACGCAGCGGCAGACCGGTACGCGCGGTGCAGGTGGGCGGCCCGTTAGGTGCCTATCTGTCGCCGGAGCAGTTTGATGTGCTGCTGGATTACGAGTCCTTCACCAAAATCGGCGCCGTGCTTGGTCACGGGGGCGTGGTGGTGTTTGACGACACGGTCAACATGGCCGAGCAGGCGCGATTCTCGATGGAGTTTTGCGTCGCAGAGTCCTGCGGCAAGTGTACCCCCTGCCGGATTGGCTCGGTGCGCGGCGTCGAGGTGATCGACAAAATCATCGCCAACGATAACAGAGCCGCTAATATCGAACTGCTGGAAGACCTGTGCGAGACCATGATTCAGGGTTCCCTGTGCGCCATGGGCGGCATGACGCCGTTCCCGGTGCAGAGCGCACTCCAGTATTTTCCCGAAGATTTCAACGACTCGAAGGGGGCGTAAAAGATGATTGAACATTTTTATCCCGAGAAGGATTACGGGACGCCAGCCCGGCTGTCGGAAAACCTGGTCACCCTGAACATAGACGGTGTTGACATCACAGTGCCCGAAGGCACTTCCGTGATGCACGCCGCCGCTCGGGCAGACATCAATATTCCCAAACTGTGTGCCACCGACAACATGGAAGCCTTTGGCTCCTGCCGGTTGTGCACGGTAGAAATTGAAGGGCGGCGTGGTTATCCCGCCTCCTGCACCACGCCGGTCGAGCCGGGAATGGTGGTACTCAGTCAGACCCAGGCGTTGGCCAAACTGCGGCGCAATGTGATGGAGCTGTATATCTCCGATCACCCTCTCGACTGCCTGACCTGCCCGGCCAACGGTGACTGCGAACTGCAAGACATGGCTGGCGCCGTGGGCCTGCGCGAAGTGCGTTACGGCTTCGACGGCGAGAACCACCTGGATGCGGCCAAGGACGAGAGCAACCCCTATTTCAGCTTCGACCCCAGCAAGTGCATCGCCTGCTCCCGTTGTGTGCGGGCCTGCGGCGAAGTGCAGGGCACTTTCGCCCTGACCATCGAAGGCCGGGGGTTCGACTCCAAGGTCTCCGCCGGCAAGAACACCAATTTCGTTGAATCGGACTGCGTATCCTGCGGCGCCTGCGTGCAGGCCTGCCCGACCTCGACGCTGATGGAAAAGTCGGTTATCGATCATGGTCAGCCCGAGCACAGCGTGATCACCACCTGCGCCTATTGTGGCGTGGGCTGCTCGTTCAAGGCGGAAATGAAAGGCACTCAGGTTATTCGCATGACCCCTTGGAAGGGCGGCAGCGCCAACCATGGCCATTCCTGCGTCAAGGGCCGCTTCGCCTTCGGCTATGCCACTCACAAAGACCGACTGACCAAACCGATGATCCGGGAATCTATCGACGAGCCCTGGAACGAAGTCAGCTGGGAAGAAGCCATCGCCTTTTCCGCTCGCCGTTTGCGCGAGGTGCAGGAGAAGTATGGTCGCAAGAGCGTGGGCGGTATTACCTCGTCCCGTTGCACCAACGAAGAAACCTATCTGGTGCAGAAGCTGATCCGTGCGGCGCTGGGCAACAATAACACCGACACCTGTGCCCGGGTCTGCCACAGCCCCACCGGCTATGGCCTGAAGATGACCCTAGGCGAGTCGGCGGGCACCCAGGACTTCGATTCTGTGATGGAAGCCGATTGCATCATGGTGATTGGCGCCAACCCCACCGACGCCCACCCAGTATTCGGCTCTATGATGCGCAAACGTCTGCGCGAAGGGGCCAGCCTGATCGTAGCCGACCCTCGTGAGATTGATTTGCTAGACACTCCCCATGCTGGAGAAGGGATTCACCTGCCTCTATTACCCGGAACCAACGTGGCCCTGATCAACGCCCTAGCACACGTCATCGTCACCGAAGGGCTGGAAGACGAAGCCTTTGTGGCCGAGCGCTGTGAGCCGGAAGATTACCGCGCCTGGCGCGAATTTGTTGCCGAAGAGCGTCATGCTCCCGAGCAAATGGCGGACGTGATCGGCGTGCCGGCCGAGGCTCTTCGCCGAGCCGCGCGTCAGTATGCTAACGCCGGCAATGGTGCCATCTATTATGGTCTGGGCGTGACCGAGCACAGTCAGGGTTCGACCATGGTGATGGGCATCGCCAACCTGGCCATGGCCACTGGCAACATCGGCCGGCCTGGGGTTGGGGTTAACCCGTTGCGGGGCCAGAACAACGTGCAGGGCTCTTGCGACATGGGTTCTTTCCCCCACGAACTACCCGGTTATCAGCCGGTTAACAACGACCAGATCCGTGGCCGGTTTGAGGCGGCGTGGGGCGTCAGCCTGGACGCCGAGCCGGGGCTGCGTATTCCCCACATGTTCGATGCCGCCATTGCCGGTGAATTCAAGGCCATGTATGTGCAGGGTGAAGACATCGCCCAGTCGGATCCCAACACTCATCATGTGGAGGCGGCGCTGCGCTCACTGGAGCTGCTGATTGTGCAGGATCTCTTCCTTAACGAGACCGCCAAGTTCGCTCATGTGATTTTGCCCGGCTCCACCTTTTTGGAAAAGAACGGCACCTTCACCAACGCCGAGCGCCGCATCAACCGGGTGCGCAAGGTGATGCCGCCACTGGCGGGCAAGGAAGACTGGGAAGTCACCATGGCACTGGCCAATGCCCTTGGCTACCCGATGCACTACGATCATCCTTCCGAGATCATGGATGAAATTGCCAGCCTGACGCCCTCGTTCACCAACGTCAGTTTCGACAAGCTGGACGAGCTGGGCAGCATACAGTGGCCCTGCAACGACGAGCACCCAGAAGGGATGCCGATCATGCACGGCGACAGCTTCCCCATCGGCCTGGGCCGCATGGTGGTGACCGAGTTTATCCCTACCACAGAGAAGGTGTCGGAAAGCTATCCGTTGCTGCTGACCACGGGCCGTATTCTCAGTCAGTACAACGTGGGGGCCCAAACCCGGCGCACCGACAACAACGTCTGGCACAGCGAGGACGAGCTGGAAATCCACCCGCATGACGCCCAGTTACGGCAGATTGCGGACGGTCAGCCGGTGACCATCGCTAGCCGTACCGGCAATACGGTGCTGAAGGCCAAGTTGAGCAAGCGCATGCAACCGGGGGTGGTGTATACCACCTTCCACTTCCCGCACAGCGGTGCCAACGTGATCACCACCGACAATTCCGACTGGGCCACTAACTGTCCGGAATACAAGGTGACGGCGGTGCAGGTTCTGGGCACAGATGCCAATGCCCTGTCTAACTGGCAGCAGAAGTTCTATGCCTTTACCCGCGAGCAGCTGGACCACCTTGAGGCCGGGAGTGAGCAGGGCAGTCGGTAAGTCTCCGTTATAGTGTGAACGGACATCAGTATAGGGGCGGCTGCCAGACAGCCGCCCCTTTTTTATGCCGTGATTTCGCCAATTATTTCGTCATTCTCGTGTAGGAACATCATCCTCGCGCTCCCTTTCGTCATTCCCGCGCAGGCGGGAATCCAGGGCCTGTGGCGCAAATTTTTCAGCCTGCGCTTCTCCTGCAAAGACACTGGACCCCGCCTTCGCGAGGGTGACGACAAAACGAGTGTCATTCTCGCGAAGGAACATCATCCTCGCGCTCCCTTTCGTCATTCCCGCGAAGGCGGAAATCCAGGGCCTGTGGCGCAGATTTTTCAGCCTGCGCTTCTCCTGCAAAGACACTGGACCCCCGCCTTCGCGAGGGTGACGACAAAACGAGTGTCATTCCCGCGAAGGAACGTCATCCTCGCGTAGGTGGGGATGGGAACCCAGCATCCTTTGCCGTGAATTTTCGTTCCCACTCGTCATTCTCGCGAAGGCGGGAATCCAGGGCCTGTGGCGCAGATTTGTCAGCCTGCGCTTCTCCTGCAAAGACACTGGCCCCCCGCCTTCGCGAGGGTGACGACAAAACGAATGTCATTCCCGAGAAGGATCGTCATTCTCGCTCTCCCTTTCGTCATTCTCGCGAAGGCGGGAATCCAGGGCCTGTGGCGCAAATTTTTCAACCTGCGCTTCTCCTGCAAAGACACTGGACCCCCGCCTTCGTGAGGGTGACGACAAAACGAGTGTCATTTCCGAGAAGGAACGTCATCCTCGCACAGGTATCATCCCCACATGAATCCTTCGGCTCGCAGTTAGCCTTTTAAATGTCGCATCTGGGTAAGAAAAGGGCGCATCCAGTGCCTGTAAGTTGGGCTATGTTATCTAAAGTTATATTAATTGATCGTTCAATCAATGTTCGGTGGCTGCCGCCAGGCAAGCCGGATCATGTTCGCAACGGAGTACATAGACCAGAAAGACCAATGGAAGATACAAGCTAAATTAACGATGTATCATGGAATCGACACAAGAGGATGTTACTCATGGAAGTGCTGTTATCTGTTGCTATTATGTTTACCCTGCTGGCGACGGCGGTGATCCTGCTGCGCTACGGGAATCTGCGTTGCAAGGGCGATATGCCTACCTCCTTGTTCACTTTTATCGCCATCTTGTTTACCTCGGGCCTAGACGTGGGCCTGATCATGTTTCCGCTGACCGAGTTTCCGGTTTATGCCAGCGAAGCCGAATACGGGTTCACCAATCCCCTTGCCATCGAGTTCGGCTTTTGGGGCTTTTTGGTATGGGGCTTTTATTTTCTGACCACCTTTTACTTTGTGCTAATCGAGCCCAGAGTCCGACTGTTCGAGCTGCCCCTGGTCAAGATTGTCAATAACATGGTGATCATCGGCACCTGCGCCTTCACCGGCTTCTTGTTTCTCAGCTATCTGCCCACTTATATCGAAGGCATAACGCCGGCCATGACCTACGGCTTGGTGGCACTGGTAGTACTGGCGGCGGTCTGGTCCAGCTCGGATGTGCGCTATGTGAAATTGCTAAGTGTGGCCTCTACTTGGCTGTTTATCGCCCTGATTGCCGCCATGTGGCTGAATACCGGAGCGGATGTGCAGGAGTTTGGCAGCACTGTGGCCGGCATTGGTGGATATTTTGTCAATATTCATGAATTTGTGACGCCCATTACCGACTACCACGCCTTTTACCTGTTCTGGTGGTTCTCGTGGAGCATCATGATTGGTCAGTTCGTGGCTCGTTTCTCCGGCGGACTCAAAGCTTGGCAGCTATTTATCTCCATGTTAGTGGTGCCGTCCATTCCCATCGGCATCTGGTTTTCGGTGCTCTATCTGCACTTTGAACAGAGTCTCGCCATCAATGGGGTGCTGAACATGGCGATGGTGGTAGTCGGCGTTATCTTCGTTATCAACTCTCTGGACTCGCTGATCCGTCTCTATACCACCAATCTGCGAATCGAAGCGGAAAAGCTGGGGCCGGTGCGCTATGTGGCTTTTAACTGGACGCTGATGTTCGGCTTGGTGCTGTTGTTTCAGTTCACGCCGCTGAAGATAGAATGGGTAGGGCTGGTGGTGATAGGTCTCTATGCTTCGATTACCTTGCTGCTTTGGCGTCGTCGTCGCCAGCTCGGTGACTTGGGGCAGCAGTCTTCTTCATTGAACGCTGCCACCGACAAGGCTTAATCGCCACACTTGTCGCGATATTCCCATCTGAAACAGGCCGCCAAATGGCGGCCTTTACCTTCGTCTTCGCGAGGGTGACGGCATATGCGTCGTTCCCGCATCTTAACTAAAATATCGAGTCATCACTCACCGAGTAGAGTCCATAAAAAAGCTGGCCTAGGCAATACGCCCAGACCAGCAAAAGTGGACCGACCTTCAATAACGCATTAACTCAACATCTTCGCCTGATCGGATTAAAACGCAACTTCCACATTGCCCTGAGGCACGCTGCAGCAGCTCAGTACATAACCGTCAGCGATGTCTTCATCTGTAATGCCGCCGTTATGATCCATGGTGACTTCGCCTTTTATCAGGTGCACCTTGCAGGTACCGCAGATCCCCATACCACAGGCCTTGGGAATATGCAGTCCTACTTGAGCTGCGGCGCTGTGCAGGGTTTCGCCCGGCATAATATCTACCTGTAAATCGCTGTTCTGGAACGATACGGTCAATCGGTCTTCTGTACGCTCCAGTTCTTCGGCCTGCTCGACCGCTTCTCGAACTTGCTCTTCAACATCATCTGCAACGTCGTCCGGAGTGGCGCCGAAGCTTTCCTCATGGTAGCGCTCCATCGGAAAACCGCTGTTTTCCAACAAGGTGCGTACTGCACGCATGTAAGGGGTGGGCCCACAGCAGAACACTTCCCGTTCCATGAAGTCTGGGGCGATTAGCGCGAGCATGGAGCCGTTAAGGTAACCCTTGAAGCCGCTCCAAGTTTCGCCAATGTCGGTACGTTCACAGATCAGGCTGAGGTGAATATTGTTCAGCCGGGAGTCCATGTGCTGCAGTTCTCGGTAGAACACCAGATCCTTGGGCGTGCGGGCGCTGTGCACGAAGTGGATGTCCACGTCGGCATTGGTGTCGAACCACCAGCGGGCCATGGACATCACCGGGGTGATGCCGACGCCGCCGGAGAGCAGCAACACCTTGTCATTGGGGAAGTCGATACAGTTGAAGTTGCCGACCGGACCATGCACCGCCAGCGCATCTCCTTCATTGAGATTGTCGTGCAGCCAATTGGATACCTCGCCACCGGGTACCCGCTTGACGGTAATAGAAAAGCTGTAGGGCACGGAAGGAGCAGAAGCGATGGTGTAGCTGCGCATCACCATTTGTCCTGCTATTTCCAGTTCCAGGGTAACAAATTGACCGGGCTTGAAGAAAAACAGCAGCGGGCTCTCTGCCGTAAAACAGAAAGTCCTGACATCCCAGGTTTCCTGTATGACTCTGACGCAACGCACCGGATGGCGTCCGTTACTCCATGTCTGGGTATTAATGGGTGAGATAAAATCCTGATTCATCGCGGTTCTCCGACTGGCTTAGCCTGATTGTCCTTACATACGGCATTCTTGTGCACTTCGGCCGTTGGTAGTTGCTCAAAAGCGACATGCTGTGATCTGCCAGCCCCATTTTTAAATATAAGTCGGTGCATATTGGGCGGGGCGGCGACAGATAGGTCGGAAACCATCTATAGGAGGGTCGCTTTCAGACAACCATTTGGGGATGATCTTGGTGAGAATGAAGTTAACGATAGGGTTCCAGCTTTGGTGGCAGGGACGCACTGTTCAATCTCAATAGCAAAGGAAGCACACATGGAGCAGATCAACACCGCATTGTTAGGCACAGCCCCCAGCTTGGGTGATGCAGTGCAGATGTTGCAGCAGCGTCGTCCCGGGTATTCACTCCCGCAGGCGTTTTATAGCAGCCCCGAGGTCTTTACCGCCGACATGGAGCAGATCTATTGCAAAGAATGGCTTTTTGTTGGCCTGACCTGCGAGATCCCCAAAGAAGGTAACTTCATGACCCTGGAAGTGGGCAACAACCCCATTACCATAGTGCGCAACAAGCAGGGAGTTCAGGCGTTTCATAATGTCTGTCGCCACCGAGGCTCACGGCTTTGTACCGAGAAAAAAGGCAAGGTCGCCAAGCTGGTCTGCCCTTACCACCAGTGGACCTATGAGCTAGACGGCAATCTGCTTTATGCCGGCAATGACATGGGAGAGAGCTTCAACAAGGCCGACTTTCCGCTAAAGAAGGTGCACACCAAGATTGGCGGCGGTTATATCTTCATTAGCCTGGCCGACAATCCGCCCGAGATAGATGATTTTCTGGCTGAGCTGGAGCGTTATCTTGAACCTTATGATCTGGAAAACGCCAAGGTGGCGGTACAGTCCGAAATTATCGAGGATGCCAACTGGAAGCTGGTGCTCGAGAACAACCGCGAGTGTTACCACTGCAACGGCTCTCATCCCGAATTGCTCAATACCCTGTTGGAATTTGATGACACCACGGATCCTCGAGCTACCGACAGCTTCAAGGCTCATGTGGCACGTATGGGCGAGCAGTGGGATGCGGAGAATATACCCCATCACCATGTATCGTTCGGACTGCGTAACCGCATGGTGCGGATGCCGTTGGCCGAAGGCAAGATGGCCATGACCATAGACGGCAGCCAAGCCTGCGAGAAGACATTGGGCCGGGTAAAAAACCGAGAGCTGGGCTCGCTGCGTATTTTACATCTGCCTAATTCCTGGAATCATGGCCAGAGCGATCATCTGGTTACCTTCCAGGTAGTGCCGCTGGGTCCGCAGAAGACCAAGGTGATCACCAAGTGGGTGGTACACAAAGACGCGGTGGAAGGAGTCGACTACAACGTGGAAAAGCTGCGCCGCGTGTGGGATGCCACCAATGCTCAGGACAGAACCCTGGCCGAAAATAACCAGCGCGGCATCAATTCCCTCGCCTACGAGCCAGGCCCTTATTCACCCACCTATGAATTCGGGGTGGTGAATTTTGTCGACTGGTACGCAGAGACCTTTATTGACCACGCTGGTGGTCAGACCCTGCGCGTCGAGTTATCCGAGTAACAGTGGTAGGAGGGGAGCAGACGGCTCCCCTCGTCATGTCCGCTGACGTTCTACGTCATGCCAGTGCCTCCCTTCGTCACTCCCGTCTTCTTCGTCATTCCCGCGAAGGAACGTCATCCTCGCGTAGGCGGGGACGAGAGCCCAGTGCCCAGTTCGTTCTTGCCGCCTTAGCCTTCTTTCTCTGCAGAATAATATCGTTATCGAGAGCTGTGCTTCTTGTCCTGGATCCCCGACTTCGCGAGGATGACGGCAAACACAGTGCCTTCTTATTCCTGGTCACTCCGAGCCTTGCTTCGTCACTCCCGCCTTCTTCGTCACTCCCGCGCAGGCGGGAGCCCAGTGACCTTTGCCGTGGTTTCTCGCCCGTCACTCCCGTGCCTTGCTTCGTCACTCCCGCGAAGGCGGGAGCCCAGTGACCTTTTCCGTGGTTTCTCGCCCGTTATGCTCGCGCAAGCGGCGCTCATTTCATGCAGGCGTCCAGAATGGCTTGTACCTCTGGATGCAACAGATCCCGCTTGACCAGCAAAGAAGCCAGCCGCTCCTGCCAGACCTCCCTATTTGGGCCTGACAGTGCCTCGCTCAGTCTGTTACTGCACTCCGCCAGCGACAGCTGCTTTGTATCCTCAAGCCCCCATATCTGCAACTGGGCACGTAAATCGTCCTGATCGATCAGCTCGGTAATCATCATGGTATTTTCTCTCTGGTTCATGCATATCACCATAGCCTATGCGGTCATATTTTAGCTCGCAACAGATCAAGGTACTGGTGTCGCTTTTTGGATAGTCACTGGGTGATAGGGCGCATAAACATAACAGGGTGTCGTATTGAGAAAGCTGTACTGGGGGGATAGCTGTTGTTATAGAGGCCGGTTTTTGCCCATAACGACGGCTTTCGCCGTTATGGGCAAACTCTGCACCGGAAGCAGGGCCTTCAGGATCTTAGGCCCTTGCTGCCGTTAGATGTTTATTAACCCGACGGAGACCTTGTCCTATGTTAGCCAAAGATGGACTTTTGAAAGGAATGAGCCCGGCGGCGACGATCAGTTCCTTGATTATCGTTACCTTGTTTGTGGTGGGAGGTGCCTTATTACCCGATGCGGCAGCCACCCTGTTTGACAGCGTATCGGGATATCTCATCAACAATTTCAAATGGTATTACATTGCCATTTTGGCGTTGATGCTGGTGTTCTGTGTGGTATTGGCCTTCAGCCGGTTTGGCAGCTTGCGCTTGGGAGACGATGACTCCCGCCCGGAATACAGCCTGTTTTCCTGGTTTGCCATGCTGTTCAGCGCAGGTATGGGCATCGGTTTAGTGTTCTGGTCTATTGCCGAGCCTATTTACCATTTTCAGAGTAACCCCTTCATTGGCGAAGGCATGACGCCGGAAGCGGCCGAAGTAGCCATGCGGTTGACCTTCTTTCACTGGGGCCTACATCCATGGGCTATTTATGTGGTGGTGGGGCTGACTCTTGCCTATTTCTCCTACCGCAAGGGGTTGCCACTGACCATCCGCTCTGCGCTCTATCCGCTGATTGGCCAACGTATCTACGGCTGGATGGGGCACACGGTGGATACTCTGGCGGTATTCGGCACCATTTTCGGGGTGGCGACCTCTCTCGGTCTTGGGGTTACCCAGATCAACACCGGCATGAACGATCTCTTCGGGCTGGAAGTCAGCACCAGCAACCAATTGATCCTAATAGTGGTGATTTCTCTGATTGCGACCCTGTCGGTGTTGTCCGGGTTGGGCCGGGGAGTGAAATGGCTGTCGGTGATTAACATGTGGTTTACCGCCGCCATCCTGTTATTCCTGTTGTGCTATGGCCCCACCCGTTATCTGTTGCTTAGCTATGTGCAGGGCATCGGTGATTACCTGACCCATGTGGTGGCTCTTAGCACGTGGACCGATGCCAGCAAAGACAGCCAGTGGCAGTCTTGGTGGACGGTGTTCTATTGGGCCTGGTGGATGTCTTGGTCACCCTTCGTCGGCATGTTTATCGCCCGTATATCCAAGGGGCGTACCGTGCGCGAATTTATCTGTGGCGTGCTACTGGTGCCGACCCTGCTGGGTATGCTCTGGCTGACCATGTTCGGTAGTACCGCCCTTTATCTGGAGCTAAATCATACGGTGACCAATGCAGCCGGAGAAGTGATAGCGGCCGTGGGTCAGGCGGGTATTGTCACCGCCGTAGATGAGAATGTTACTTCGGCTCTGTATACGACCCTGTCTTTGCTGGATGGCGGCGTTATGGGTACTTTAGCCTCGATATTGGCGACAGTGCTGGTGGCGTTGTATTTCATCACTTCAGCGGACTCTGGCACTCTGGTGGTAACCACCATACTCTCTCTGGGTAACGAACATCCGCCGCGATTTCAGCGGGTGCTGTGGAGTATGGCGGTGGCGGCGGTGGCGTCCATACTGATGCTGGCCGGGGGTCTTAAGGCGCTGCAGACGGCGGCCATCATTGCGGCTTTTCCCTTTTCATTCGTTATCCTGATCATGATGTGGGGTTTGTACCGAGCCCTGCACGAGGAGGTGCCCGTCACGCAGCCGGTGACGGTCGACGTACCGGTCACCATAGACTCGCCGGTAAAGGTGCCGCCGGCATCTTGACGGTCACTTTTTATTAAAATGTTTACTGTGATTTTTAAGCGAAACACATGGGGGTCGGCGAAAGCCTTCCCCTTTTTTCGTGTGTTTTTGCAGATGGCAGCCCCCTCTGGCTCTGCGCCAGCTCGTCTTACCTACCTGTCTGTTAATAGATAACTATTTATATGTTTTTTGGGGGGGAAGGGAAAAGCAGGTCTTTCATTAAGTATTTAACTTTAAGTTTTTGTATTTTAAGTTTTTTATAGTGATTTATAGGATTTAGATGAGTTTTTAAAATCAACTGTAATAACGGAGTTAACAGCGGTTGATTACAATTTATCACTGGGTCACGAAAAATTAGCAGTTATCGGGTTTCTTAAATTTCATTTGTAGTATATGTTTCGCATATGTGATTATTTGTAGCGTAAATGTTTACATATCGTTATCGGGCCGGCGTTGTATCAACAGGAACCCCGGCTGCAGTTGTCCAGGGATCAGGAGCAAGTGAAATGAGTCAAACACAACGAGTCGGTTTCCTACTAATAGATAACTTCACCATGATTTCTCTTGCCTCTGCCATCGAGCCGCTGCGCATGGCTAATCAACTGTCGGGTCAGCCCCTCTATGAATGGGTAATGCTGACCGAAACTGGAGCACCGGTACGGGCCAGCGACCAGATACTGGTCACCCCAGATCACAGCATTCAGGATTGCGGTAAACTGGACATGGTGATTCTCTGCGGGGGGGTTGGGGTGGTTAATGCTCGCAGCCGAGCTTTGCGTATCTGGGTGCAGCAGCTGGCCAAGCGTCGTATCAAGCTCGGAGCCGTCTGTACCGGCAGTTATCTGCTGGCCGATGCGGGTGTTTTAACCGGTTATCGCTGTACCCTGCATTGGGAATACATGGCCTCGTTTAAAGAAGCCTTTCCTCAACTGGAAACCAGTAATGCTCTCTATTGTATCGACCGAGATCGCCTGACCAGCAGCGGCGGTACCGTGCCAATGGACATGATGCTACACCTGATCGAGAAGGAGCATTCTAGCGCCCTGAGCATCGCCATTTGCGACATGTTTCTGTGTGAGCGTATTCGTGAAGGGCAAGAAGAGCAGCGAGTGCCGCTGCGCCATATGGTGGGCACGGCCCAGCCCAAGCTGGCCGAAGTGGTGGCGCTGATGGAAGCCAATCTGGAAGAGCCACTTACCCTAGACGAGCTGGCCTGTTATGTGGCTTTGTCTCGGCGTCAGGTCGAGCGATTGTTTCAGCGGCATGTAAAATGCTCACCGTCCCGTTACTACCTCAACCTGCGGTTGAAACGAGCCCGACAGCTGTTGCGCCAAACTTCACTGTCCATTATCGACATCGCCACCGCTTGCGGATTTGTGTCTACTCCCCATTTTAGTAAATGTTACCGAGAAAATTTCGGTATGCCACCGCGGGATGATCGCTGTAGTCGCTCTGCTCCTAAGCCGCTCGCCCCAGTGCTAACCGACTTGCTTATGCATATTCAGCTGGATTCGGCCAAGAGCGAACCCACCTTTGCCTCGGTAACACTGTAACTTTCCCCTTTCTTTTAAAGGCTCCTGAAGGAGCCTTTTCTATGCCTGCCAAGTCGTGAACCCATGACCTCTTTTGTTGAAACTGTAAAGCGCCTGCGGAATCGCACTGTATTTTTGCCGTCATCCTCGCGAAGGCGGGGACGGGGCTCCAGAGCAGGGAGCACCATTCTCGATAATGGTTGCTGGCTTGCCAAGGTCACTGGGCTCCCGTCCCCGCCTACGTGTAGTGGTCAAGTAAAAGTGGCCACGGTTTTAGAGTTTTTCCAAAACAATCGTTCAGACTCGTTT
>NZ_JBHTJS010000047.1:0-42236 GCF_042676125.1 Oceanisphaera ostreae | reverse complement strand
AATCAATTGGTCGCAGGTTCGAATCCCGCATGCCCCACCATCTTTAGCGATAAAGAGTAAGAAGAAGTCCCAGGGTGATTAGCTCAGCTGGGAGAGCACCTCCCTTACAAGGAGGGGGTCACTGGTTCGAGCCCAGTATCACCCACCACTCTTTTTGAGTAGAAAGTGAAGTAAATAGTAGTGAGTAGTAGAGAAGTCCCAGGGTGATTAGCTCAGCTGGGAGAGCACCTCCCTTACAAGGAGGGGGTCACTGGTTCGAGCCCAGTATCACCCACCAGATTATTTTTGAATAGACAGTGTAGTAACCGATTTATCGGGGCATTAGCTCAGTTGGTAGAGCAGTTGACTTTTAATCAATTGGTCGCAGGTTCGAATCCCGCATGCCCCACCATCTTCTTTAGTTTTATCTCCCCCTGTTTTATACTTCTTTGTTTATAAATATCTTTATACCCAAGCCGCGCTGCGGATTTTTGCGTTTCCTGCATTTGATCACACTCTTTTGTAGGCGAACGCTTGCTCTCGCATTTTGCCGCAGACGGAATTCTTTAAAAAGATAACCCCACCGGAAGGGCTAAGTAGGCTGCCGCTTTAGCTGGCAGTCCCGCCTCAGCGGGATTTTAAAACATTTTTCGCAACGGAAGAACGCGGAACCCACGGAAAAATAGGGATCAGATCTGAAAGGGAGCTTGATGGTAAGGGCTAAAACAAAGTTTTAAGCCGTACGTTACGTTCCAAAAACAACCTAAACCAGAGCGCTGTCTATCTTTAGCTGATCGCTTAAAGCTGAGAGCTTCCGGCTTTGTTCCTACTAGATTTGGGTTACGGCGCTAGGGGGGCTATAATGTTTGCCCTTGACGCTATCCGGACGGATTACTGGAACCAAGTTATGACTGAAGCTGTTGATATTTACGAATTCGATTATCCTTTCCCCGCCAAGCCGGCAGCGCTGACGGTTGATCAGCAGCTGGTGTTGAGAGATGAAATTAAAGGCCTGCTACAGGCGCGCAATGCCGTGCTGGTTGCGCATTACTATACTGACCCCATTATTCAAGCGCTGGCCGAAGAAACCGGCGGTTGCGTGTCTGACTCGTTAGAAATGGCCCGTTTTGGCAAAGAGCATGAGGCCCAAACTTTGATTGTGGCTGGGGTGCGCTTTATGGGCGAAACCTCAAAAATACTGAGCCCAGAAAAAACCGTACTAATGCCAACACTTGAGGCCGAATGTTCACTCGACTTAGGCTGCCCGGCAGACGAGTTTAGCCAGTTTTGTGACAATCACCCCGATCATACAGTCGTGGTTTACGCCAACACCTCTGCCGCAGTAAAGGCCCGCGCCGACTGGGTAGTGACCTCGAGCATAGCGCTAGAAATAGTGGAACATCTCGACAGCGAAGGCCATAAAATTATTTGGGCCCCAGATCGTCATTTAGGTGCCTACATTGAAAAAGAGACCGGCACCAAAATGTTGCGCTGGCAGGCTGCGTGCATTGTGCACGACGAATTTCGGGCTAAGGCGCTTAAAGAGCTAAAAGCACAAAACCCCGATGCTGCCGTATTAGTGCACCCAGAGTCACCTGCGGCAGTGATTGCGTTGGCCGATGCGGTAGGCTCGACCAGTCAGTTAATTAAAGCGGCGCAAACCTTGCCGCAAAACAAGCTGATTGTTGCTACCGATCAAGGTATTTTCTATAAAATGCAGCAAGCCTGCCCCGATAAAGAAATGGTAGCAGCTCCTACTGGCGGTAATGGTGCTACCTGTCGTAGCTGCGCCAGCTGTCCTTGGATGGGCATGAATGGCCTAGTCGCCATTCGAGATGCGCTAAAACATGGCGGTAAAACCCATGAAATTCAAGTAGACGAAGCCACCCGTATTAAAGCCATGATTCCCTTAGAGCGGATGCTTAACTTTGCTGCCGAGCTAAAAATGAAAGTGCAGGGAAACGCCTAACGGCGAGCTTTCAGCAATAAGCGGTCAGCTCAAATAAAACCGGCGCCGAGAGTTATCTCGGCGCCGGTTTTATTAGTGTTGGTTTTCACTTTTTGTCAGTTTTTAACTGATAGCTTAAAGCTGACCGCTGTGGTTAGCGGTTTTCTTCCCCACCTAAAGCTTCTAATAAGTCGGGTACAAAGCGGGACAGTTCGCCGGTGACCAGCGCAAAGTCGGCATCAAAGCGGGCGGCGGCATCTTCACTGGTGACGTCGTCGTTTTGCTCGCGTAACTCTTCCGAAAACTTCAGACGTTTAACGCTCATGTCGTCGCTAAGGATAAAGCTGATGGTCTCGGCCCAGTTAAGGGCTAACTTGGTAACCAGTTTATCTGCTTCTAAATGCACTTTAATCTCTTCGCTGAGCAAGTCTTGCTGCTTGGCGCGAATAATACCGCCATGCTCAAGTGCCGAACGCAGCTCTGCTTCGTCTTCCAGAGCAAAGCCTTTGGGGGCCGCGCCTTCTTTTAACCATTCGGTAAGCGTGAGCTCGGGCGGAGTGGTCATGGCCAGAGGCACGACGGGCAGCGAGCCAATACTCTTGCGCAGCAAGGCTAATAGGTCTTCTGCGCGCTTGGCTGAGCTGGCGTCTACGGCAATAAAGCCGTCTTTAGGATTGATCCAGGCAAAGGTTTGCTGAAAGCGACTAAAAGCACGGGGCAGTAGGTCGACGATAATTTCTTCTTTAATGGACTCTTTTTCTTTTTTCTTCAGTGCCCGACCGTATTCTATTTCCAGCATTTCTGCTTTTTCGGCCACCATGTCGTTAATGACCGAGCCTGGCAGCATCTTTTCTTCTTTTTTTGCACAGATCAAAATTTGATCGTCGGCGATATGAGTCAGTGCCTGGCCTTGCTTGCCTAAAGGCGAAACCCAGCCAAATTTGGCCTGTTCTTGGCTACCACAAGGGGTAAAAGGCAGAGCCTCAAGCTGCTTTTCCAAGTCTTCAAGAGAAACATCAAAAGGGCGGGTAAAACGATAAATCTGCAGGTTCTTAAACCACATAGCATCCTCGATAACGAGCCACAAAAACGCATTGTACTGCAAAGCCGCTTTGTGATCAGGCAGTCATTATCAATCAACACTCACGATCTGGCTCACAGAGCGATATTAAAGCCAAGGTGCGCCGGATTAAGCTATGTACACTCAAATAAACGGCAGCCGGAGAAATGTGATGATACGACACGCTATGCCCAACGATGCCGATGCCATTTTGAATGTATGGTTGTTAGCATCGTTGCAGGCACACGACTTTATACCTGCAGCTTTTTGGTGGCAGCAGCAAGAAGCTATGCGTGCTCGTTATTTGCCGCTGGCTGAAATATGGGTATACGAGCGCCAAAACGAAGTACAGGGTTTTGTGGCGTTGGTGGATAATTATTTGGCGGCCTTATTTGTGCGGCCAGATTGTCAGCAAAGCGGCATTGGACGAGCTTTGCTCGACAGGGCTAAACAGCAACGAAACCAGCTGTCGCTTAAGGTATTTTGTGAAAATGACATTGCGGTTAACTTTTATCGCACCCAAGGGTTTAGCGTGATTGCCGAGGGCACAGACGCGGCCACCAGCCAGCCAGAGTTATATATGGAGTACAAGTCATCCGCGAATAAACAGCAATTAGACTATTTATGCCAACATACAAGTGCTATCAATTCATAAAACTGTCACACTTACTGCCAATAATGGTCATACACAAGTAAGGCCGTAAGGACGTAAACAATGACACGGAAAATACTGGTAGTAGAAGACGAAGTCGCCATTCGCGATATGTTATGCCTGGTGTTAGAGCAAAAAGGGTTTACTACAGACTCGGCAGAAGATTATCAAGAAGCGCTGGCGCTGATCAAAGAACCCTATCCCGAGCTGATTTTAATGGACTGGATGTTACCCGGTGGTAGCGGTATTCAGTTAATTAAGTATTTAAAGCAAAATGAATTAACGCGCCAAATCCCGGTGATTATGCTGACCGCTCGCGCCGAAGAAGAAGATAAGATCAAAGGCCTAGACGTGGGTGCCGACGATTATATTACTAAGCCTTTCTCTCCCAAAGAGCTTACCTCTCGCCTTAATGCCGTGTTGCGTCGAGTTGCACCTACTGCAGTCGATGATGTGATAGAAGTGCAAGGCTTGAGGCTGGATCCGGTTAGCCACAGAGTGAGCGCTCATGAGCAACAGCTTGAGTTAGGCCCTACCGAATTCAAATTATTACACTTTTTTATGACCCACCCCGAGCGGGTATATAGTCGCGAGCAGCTGCTGAACAATGTGTGGGGCACCAACGTGTATGTTGAAGACAGAACCGTTGATGTGCACATTAGGCGATTGCGCAATGCCGTATCTGGTGCGGGGCACGATAAATTGATTCAAACAGTGCGTGGCGCCGGTTACCGTTTCTCAACACGCCTTTGAGGCTAGCCCTAGTATGCAATTACAAGAATCGAGTCGTGGCTTGTGGTGGCGTTTAGTTTTGTATTACTGCAGCTTTTTTCTGCTTGGCTTGAGTGTTGGAAAAATAACACTGGGGTTGCTGTGCGCCACCGTGCTGCATTTGTTATGGCATTATCGTTTTCAGCATAAATTAAAAATTTGGCTATGGCGGGATCGCAGCCTGATCCCGCCGCACGGCAAGGGCAGTTGGGAAGCCATTTTCAACGGCCTGTATCGATTACAGCAACGCCAGCGTTCACGCCGGCGTGAGCTGGCTCGGTTGATCCGCCGGTTTCGCCAAGGTGCAGAGGCGCTACCCGATGCGGCAGTGGTGATCCGTCGAGACGGTAATATTGTGTGGTGTAACAAGCTGGCTCAGCAGCTATTGGGATTTCGTTGGCCCGATGATGCAGGCCAGCACATTGGTAACCTGATCCGCACCCCGTTGTTTATTGCCTATATGGAGCGAGGTGAATTTCTAGAACCTCTAGAGCTATCTGCCCCGCAGCGCGAGCAAACACTGCTGGAGTTTCGCGTAATGAATTATGTCGAAGACCAACTGTTGCTGGTGGTGCGTGATATCACGCGCCTGCGGGGCCTTGAGCAAATGCGCAAAACGTTTGTGGCCAATGTGTCTCACGAGCTACGTACACCACTCACGGTACTTAAAGGCTACCTCGAACTATTAGAAGAGCCCCCCGAACCGGCTATGTGGCATAAAACCCAAGCGGTGATGTTAGATCAAACCCTGCGTATGGAGGCACTGGTAAAGCAGCTGATGACGCTAACGCGCATCGAAGCTTCTGGCTCGCAAGATATCCATCAAGTGGTTGATATTCCGACCATGCTGAACATGCTAGAGCAAGAAGCACTGGCGTTAAATGGCGAAAAAAGCCATGAGCTTTGTTTTAGTGTTGATAGCCACCTTAAGGTGCTGGGCGATGAAGAGCAGCTGCGCAGCATCTTATCTAACTTGGTATTTAACGCCATTCGTCATACCGCTGCTGGCGCGCGGATTACGGTGGAATGGACGATGGAAGGACAAAATGCCCGTTTTGCGGTGACCGACACCGGAGAGGGTATATCACAACAGCACCTCACCCGCCTAACCGAGCGTTTTTATCGTGTCGATAAGGCACGTAGCCGCGATACTGGGGGCTCGGGCTTGGGATTAGCGATTGTTAAACATGCACTGGGCCACCACGACACGCAATTAAATATCGCCAGCCAGCTCGGCGAAGGCAGCTGCTTTAGCTTTATCGTGCCTGAACATCGGGTGATTACCGAACAAAGAGCAGGGGAAAGTATTAAGCGTGAAGAGTGAAGTGGCCAACATAAAGACTGTGCTGTGGGGGAAGTCTGTGCCACTTTACTCTTTCCCCATTCCCCATTCCCCATTCCCCATTCCCCAATGCCTGTCACTGGTTTGTCATGTTCATTTCATCTCATTGTCATCTAAGTCGGTAATACTGACATCGTCTTAAGGAAGCTAACTCAGATGGAGAAAAGTATGAAACTGAATACCCTGGTTACCGCTCTTGGTTTAACGGCCGCGTTAGCGTCTGCCAATGTGCTGGCTGCGGTGGATAGCACCTTGGCCGATTATGAAAAAGTAAGTGGTATTTCTGGCAACCTGTCTTCGGTTGGCTCAGACACCTTGGCTAATATGGCCACGCTATGGGGTGAAGCTTTTACCCGTCATTATCCTAGCGTTAATATTCAAATTCAGGCGGCAGGATCATCTACCGCACCAGCAGCGCTTACCGAGGGTACCGCGCAGTTTGGGCCCATGAGCCGCGCCATGAAAAGCAATGAAGTAGAATCATTTGAAAAACGTTATGGCTATAAGCCGACACCCGTGCGCGTTGCCATTGATGCCTTGGCGGTATTTGTTCATAAAGACAACCCTATTGAAGGTCTGAGTATCGATCAGGTAGACGCTATTTTCTCTAGCACCTTAAGCTGTGGTAATGCCGAGCAAATTACCCAATGGGGTAAAACCGGTCTAACAGGTGATTGGAGTCAGCGCGATATTCAGCTTTATGGCCGCAACTCAGTATCGGGTACTTATGGCTACTTTAAAGATAAAGCACTGTGCAAAGGTGACTTTAAAAATAATGTGAATGAACAGCCAGGATCTGCCTCTGTAGTGCAATCAGTATCTTCTTCACTTAATGCTATTGGTTACTCAGGCTTAGGTTACAGCACCTCTAGTGTGCGCGCAGTGCCGCTGGCCGACGTTGGTTCAAGCGATTATGTCGCGGCCAATGCAGATAATGCCATTAGTGGTGATTATCCATTATCACGCTTCCTCTATGTCTATGTTAATAAGCACCCCAACAAACCATTGGGACCAATGGAAGCCGAATTTGTTAAATTAATGCTGTCTAAGCAAGGACAAGACATAGTTAATAAAGACGGTTATGTGCCCGTTCCGACTAGTGTGATTGATGCGGATTTGAAAAAGTTAGGTTTGAAGTAACTCGTTAACGTATCCACCGTCATTTTTTATTTCCCGAGCCTTGGCTCGGGTTTTTTCGTTTTAGCAAAGTGGTTTTCACTATACTTTTTTGCCTTGCAAAGTGATGCACCCCTACTGAGGTCTATTTTCTCTTTAGGCGCGAATAAGCGGCTAAATATGAGTAAAGTTACCTATATAAGTAATAAATATGGCTAAGTAGCAGTTATGCTACTTTTTTATTATGGATAAGTGTGGCTATATAGAGGGTAGGTATTGGGTATCGGCAGGAGTTAGAATGGAAATCAGAAAAATCCGCAGTGGTGAGGCTGGCAGCATTTGGCGTTTGCTCCACGATACCGTGCATCGCATCAACCAGGCGGACTATAGCCACGAAGAACTCGTGGTGTGGGCACCCGATGAATATGATGCTCCCCATTGGGTCAGTCGCTTCATTCGTACTCATCCGTTGGTGGCGACCGAGGGGCGTGATCTATTAGGGTTTGCAGAATTAGCAGAAGATGGACGCATCGACTTGTTCTATGTACATCATGCCCATCAGGGGCAAGGTATTGGCCGCGCCTTGATGCAAAGACTAAGAGCCGAAGCCGCCTCTCGTGGCCTACATCAGCTGTATTGCGAAGCGAGTATTACTGCTCGGCCATTTTTTGAGAACATGGGCTTTGAGTATGTAGAACAGCGTGAATTAGAACGCAAAGGCGAGAAAGTGCCGGTGCTATTGATGAAGAGTAAGTTGTAAGCAGCAGGAATGAATGCGTGAAGAGAACGAAATAACACCCGCCCCGAGCTAAGCATAAAGCACAGCCCCAAGCTGTCAGAAAACCACCTAACCCAGCAATAGAAAGATACCTGCATGACGGACAATGCGGTGTTTGTCTGTAAGTAATCATGCATAACTGATGTGGTGGATTCTGTAGATAGCTTCGGCTTACTTTAAAGCTAAAGACCTTTCGCAACGGAATCCACGGAAAAATAAAGATAAGATCGGAAAAATTGATTTGTAAGATCTTAATCAAAGCAGTGCCAAGCTACCCTGGCTGCTAGATTTTGCTCTTACCAATAAGATTTTTTGGACTTTTTCGTTCTTATCTCAGCTTAATATTTCCGTGTTCTTCCGTGGGTTCCGTTGCAAAAATTATTGGTGTAAGGCCTTTAAGGGGCAGCAGTAACCCTGATCTATGTTTCCACATTAGTTACGACGAGCTACTTAGCTGACGGCTTATACCTATTACACTAAACAAATGGTCTGATTTTATTTCATGTAGATGTACTCGTAGCGTGTCATGGGAGACGGCTGTGTTACCTCAGACGTTCCGACCCAACACCTGACCAAATACTTAATGTGATTGGTATTATAGCTATGTTTGGGCTGGTTTTCAGGCAACAAAAAAACCACCAAAGGTGGGTTTTTTTGATTTGGTCGGCGTGAGAGGATTCGAACCTCCGACCCCTAACACCCCATAAAGGTTGAGTAGAGTCCATCCTAGTCTATTGCGGTTTACTACCGTCCACGATTTAATTATAAGTCTTTGTAATGTAAGGTTTTATTTCGATGACTCTTCCATTCCCGTCTACAGCTGTCTATTATTAGCTACGTCCAATTCACTACCAATTCACTACCAGGATCTAGGCGGTTATCATTTATGGCTAATATCACAGATAAATCACTAAGAGCTAAACCTACTGAAAAAAACCAATGGCTACGCGAGTCTATGATCTGGGGACATGGTTCTCTACTAGCAAGAATCACCCCTGCAGGAGAGCGGCTTTTCTATTTTGAATACACAAACTCCAACAAGAAAAGAGTGACCTTACCTATTGGTACGTTTGGATCTCAAGAGGGTTTAATTAGCTTGGCAGTTGCCAGACAGAAAGCCATGCAGTTGGCATCACTTCACAAAGATGGATACGTTGACCTTAAAGAGCACCTTGAACAGGAAGAGCAGCTTCAAGCCATTGCTCGTGAATCACAACTTGCCCAAGAAAGGGCAGAACGAGCTGCCTCTGAGGCACAGGTCACTGTTAATGAGCTGTTCGAGCATTGGTCTCAGATTGTGTTGGTCAATCGTAAAGATGGCGGTGCAGAAATACGCCGGATGTTTGATAAGGATGTGTTACCCATCATAGGTGACATATATGTCGCTGACGTTAAAAAGGGCCACATCACTTTAGTAACCGATAAGCTACTAGCCAGGCAAGTAAACAATACTGCCAAGAGGGCTTTGGCCTTAATGAGGCAAATGTTTCGGTTTGCGGTTGATAGAGACATCATCGAGCACGATCCTACGGCTAGCCTTCGTAAAGCGAGTATTGGTGGGAAGACGGTAGAGCGAGACCGTATTTTAAGTGAAGATGAGATCCAGCTCTTAGCTATGAAGCTACCCAAAGCTAACCTCTTACTGACTTCTCAAACTGCAGTTTGGCTTAGCCTATCTACTTGCTGCAGGATTGGTGAATTACTATCAGCCAAGTGGGAGCATGTAGACTTTGATAAGGGTACCTGGACCATTCCTCCTGAGAATAGTAAGAACGGCAAGCTGCACACAGTTTACCTATCAGAATTCAGTAAGCAGCAGTTTCTAGAGTTAAAGCGTATCAATGGCGGCTTTGTTTATTGCTATCCAAACCGTGCTGGCGATAACCATATCTGCACTAAGACGGTGACCAGACAGTTAAGTGATAGACAAAAGCAAGGCGACCAGGAAGCTTATTCAAACCGCAGCCAGCATAAAGATGCATTGGTTTTATCACATGGTGGCAAGTGGACACCGCATGATCTAAGACGTACTGGTGCAACGCTAATGACTGCTTTAGGTGTATTGCCAGAAGTAGCAGAACGCTGCCTTAATCATACCGATGACAATAAAGTTAGACGTATTTACCAGCGCTATAGTTACCAAGATGAGATGGCCGCCGCTTGGCGGTTGTTAGGTGAACATATTAGTAAATTAATTCATACGTAACTAATTTAAGCAGATGTACTGTTAATTTTTTATTTGTAAATTTACATCCGTAATGTTTATTTTATTTTAAATAGTATTTTTAAATCTACATAATCAATTAATTATAACAGATGTGGAAACCTAAATATCAACGTCAACGCTGCGGGATCAGCACAGACCGATCCTTGTCACGGAAGTTATGTGCCAATACTTATGTAGAATTAAAGTTTAGATCACAACTTAAATATAATTACTCACTTCACACCTATGCAATGTGGGTGTTGAGTGAATGTTTCCACACCTGTTTTAATAGGTGTTTTAGTAATTATTTGTTTTTGAATTTTTTATATTCATTTCTAATGGCTAGTTCAATTACTTTAGTTATTGTTGAGCTATAACTCACAGCAAGCTCTTCTAATTGTTTCCCTACTTCTGGGGCAACACTTACATTAATTCCTCTTAAGTTTTTCTTTACCTTATTCAATCTACTTTTTTTCTGTGCCCAGGAGTTTTTCATCTGTAAGAAAAATAGTTTCTTACTTGAATCTGTGTCGAGCCAAAACACATAAAATCCAAAGAACATAATGTACTTCTCCTGCGGTGAGACTACTCCTTTTGTTATGTTTTTAAATGCAGCTAGGGCTCCTTTTTCAATAACCTCCTTGTTGAAATAATTCCAAACCCATTCGCACTGAGTTTCATCTTCCTTTTTTAGCCATTTTACTATAGGGGTTAAGTTTTCACTGTTATCCCAGACATTGTTCATTATTTTTATAATTTCAAGTTTCGCGTATATATCGAGGCAGAACCGATCTAAGTATTGTTGTATTACGTATAATCTTTCCTTGTGATTTGACGGTGTAAATCCTAGATCTAAGTTAAGTTCGTTATAGCTCTTTAGTGTTATATGGTTGGTGTTAAATTCGCAAGATTCTAGTAGTTGTAATAAATCACTATTTTTTATGCCGTCAGATATTATTATTAACCATAGCCAAGTACATGCAATATTGTCATCTAACCAAGATAAGTAACCATCAGCGACATACTGACCTGAACATTCAGCGTGCATGTTGTTAATGAATTTTATCCGTTCATCTAGCGAAGGTATATTATTTATAAGTGCGTTGTTTATCTGGCTTTCTAGATAATCCACATCATTAGAAATGGGTGTGTTATTTATTATATTAAAGGCTTCAGATAAATAATGCTGGTAAAGATGTAAGTATCTTGGGTTGTTATTATTAACTTTGCCGTCTGGCGGAATGTGAGCTGCCACTTAGACTCTCCTAAAAAATTGATACATAAGGCTTCTCCAGCACAATGATTTCATAACTTTTATGGCGTAAATTGTATAGCATTAACAAGGCGCTTACAAAAAGTTTTTTGATGTTTTTTAGGGGGTTTACCTAAGTTTTACAAGTGTTATATTCACGCTTAGATCCAGTTTTATGCCCTGTAGGGTGCCATATTCAAGGTTTATAGGAGCGTGATAGGTCGACTAACTCCAGAGTGACGTCTCTGGTAATCTTGCAGGGCCTTGGCATCATCGCAACGATTTCTGCCTGCTAGCAGCGTGTTCGCAGCTGCGGTCATTGTCGGTTTGTCTAATATAGTACTAATCAAAACAATCTCAGATCTATATTACTACATAGAGCACCACTCCTATGGATAACAACCATAGGAGATAATAATGACACATTTAATAAATCACAGGGGGCCTCTTGTTGAGGCCTATCTAAAAGGAATTAATAAAGTAATAGATAATGCTTTGCGTGAGCACGCAAGAACTATCGCCATCAGAGTTGATTTAAGGTTGCCAGACAAGAGTGGTTATAGCCCTTCTCATTTAGCAGATTTAGATCACAAGGTGATCTCTAGATTCTTTGCGTCGATAAAGTCTCAGGTAGCTAGCAATATTAAAAAGAGGCGAAATGCAGGGGCAAGAGTGCACCCTTGCACCTTGCGATATATATGGGTTAGGGAGTTTAACAAAGATCATAAAGAGCATTACCATGTGCTGCTTCTACTTAACAAAGACACTTATCTGTTTTTCGGAAGTTATGAAAGTGATAAGAACGCAATTGTTAACATGACTAGGAAGGCATGGGCTAGTGCACTGGGAGTTGATGTAAAGTTGTCTCGTTACCTAGTACACATCCCCAAGAACCCTTTTTATATTTTAGATGTAAATGACGAAAGCTTCAGTTCTGTATATAGCGATTTGCTATATCGTGCTAGTTATTTTGCTAAGCTAGAAAGCAAGGACTGTAGCGATGGGAATCGAAGCTTTGGATGTTCTCAGCGTTAAGCTGATATGGCGCGGTGTATTTGTTCAGGTGATTGTTAAGCGGCAGGGTAAGTAATAATGTTTTTAAATATGTAGCTGACCAATGTCATGACAGCAACTATGGAGTTCATCATGAGATTAATAAAGTTAAAAGAAGTAATGGGTTCTACTGGGTTGGCTCGCTCAACTATATACAAGTACATTTCTAATGATACCTTTCCTAAGCCAGTCAATTTAGGTGCTAGGGCTGTAGCATGGGTTGAGGAGGAAATACAAGATTGGATTTTAGAGCGTATAGCGCAAAGAGATGAGAGCACTTTTATTAACCTTAGCTAACAGTTAGTTATTCCTGCCGATAGTACTAATGAAAATAATCTTAGATACATATTACTAAGCTGATGTCGGCAGGGTTTAACTTGTAATAATTTATTAAGCCTGCACGCCAGGCGTTAACAGGAGTCACCATGTTCCACTTAATTGAATCTATGGCTTATATGGGCCAAACGCCTTGGCATGGCCTGGGTAACCAACTGACGAGTAAACAACCATTATCAATTTGGCTTAAAGAAGCAGGTATGAATTGGTCTATTAAACAAAGTGATGTGATGTTTAATGCCACTGAAGAAGGGCTGTATTTACGCAGCCATGATAGCGCTCAAGTATTGTATCGCTCAGATACCTTAGCGCCGCTCTCGGTCGTGTCCAATCGGTACAAGGTAGTGCAGCCAAAAGAGGTGCTGCACTTTTATAAAGACCTAGTAGAAGTAGGAGGCTTTGAATTAGAAACGGCAGGCGTACTCAAAGGAGGCAAAAAGCTATGGGCACTCGCTAAGACCGGCCAGAGCATGATGCTGAAGGGGAACGATAATGTGGAGGGGTATCTACTGTTAGCAACCAGCTGCGACGGCACCCTATGTACAACTGCTCAGTTTACTTCTGTACGAGTGGTGTGTAACAACACTCTAAGAATTGCCGTCAATAACAAAACAGGAGCTATTAAGGTCCCACACTCTACTGTGTTTGACCCCAAACAAGTGAAAGAGGCATTGGGATTAAGCTTATCTAGTTGGGACGGCTTCATACAGGACATCAAAGAACTGTCTAAGCGGCCTGTAAGCCCCGAGGAAGCTCACCGCTTCTTTGCTGAGGTACTAGACGACCCTTGCATGGAACAAACAGATCTAACGCCATCTAAGCCGATGAGACAGCTGCTGCAGCTATACGACGGCGCAGGATTAGGCTCAGAGCTCGCATCCAGTAAAAATACAGCCTGGGGACTTGTGAATTCAATGACCGAGTTCGTGGACCATCATCGCCGAGCTCGTAACCAAGACTACCGTCTCGACTCTGCCTGGTTTGGTAACGGGGCCCAACTTAAACAGAAAGCCTTTAGCCAGGCTATCACCTTACTTAACTAACCCTTACCAACAAACATACCAAAGAGCCCTGCTGGTTTACGCCAGCAGGGCCTTTATGCGTCTAGGAGATTCATCTTACAAACAAGTTATGGGAATCAAAAAATCCTGACTAGCTTCGGCTCCAGTCAAAAAAGCACTTCTCATCTAGTGACTCTGACGCACATTGCCAACTTAAGCGCCAGCCGGGCAATTACACTAAACAAACACTAACTCAAAGGCCAATAGCGGGCCTTTTTGCTATCAGCCGTCTAAGGACTATTAAATATGGATACAGGCACCCATCTTATTTCGTATCGATTTGGTTATAGCCACCACGGGTTGTACGTAGGAGACAACCAAGTGATCCACTATGCGGGCTCTTTGTCAGGCGAAGAAACCGGTAGGGTAGAAATGAGCACACTAGAAGACTTTACCCAAGGCAATGGCTTTCATATCAAACACCACCCCGTTCGTTATTACGATGCTTATGAAAGCGTAGACAGAGCCTACGCCAGGCTGGGAGAAGAGCATTACAACTTGCTGCTTAATAACTGCGAACACTTTGTAACCTGGTGTATCCAGGGCTTTTCTTACAGCCATCAAATTACCAGAGCGATCAACGCAGGCATGTCTATTAAGAAGTTAGTGTCTGGTGCGCCAGCAAAGCTGCAAAAGGCATCCTCTCATGTGCTGATAGGCCAGCAATCACCACTATCAAACAGCGTACTGCAAGCCACTACGGTGACTCTCTCAGGCACGCTTATCAACTACGGTATCAATCAACTATTCCAGTGGCTAAAGCATAGGTAATGCCTGGCACTCATCCCATATTGTTTAGTTAAGTAGGAGATCTAATATGCGTTATCACAAATTAAAGTCAGGTGAGTTACCAGGCACGTACATTGTGGAGGAGCTAGTGACTGAAGCTGATATTTTACTGATGGCACAACAGCTATCCAGAAAGCGTTTAGCCAAGGGCCGTAAAATTGAGCGACCCGAGATAGCATTTGAGTACTTACAAACGCTACTACAAAGCTACGAGCATGAAGTTTTCGCGGCCATCTTTCTTGATAACCAGCATCGCATTCTTGGATTTGAGGAGTTATTCAAAGGCACCATAGATGCGGCCAGCGTCTACCCACGTGAAGTAGTAAAGCGTGCACTACAACTGAATGCCGCGGCTCTTATCTTTGTACATAATCATCCCTCTGGCGATCCTGAGCCCAGTAAAGCCGATATCGCTATCACCCTGCGTCTGCGCGAAGCGCTCAACACGGTCGATATCCGAACTTTAGATCATGTGGTTGTGGGGCTAGAAGGCTGTGTATCACTGGCCGGAAGAGGGGAGATATAAATAAATGTCTGATTACAATGGCTGGCGCAACTGGGAAACCTGGAACCTGTATAATTGGATTTCTAACGAAGTGAATTTGTGGTGCTATTGGACCGACGTGGCGAAAGATGAAGCAGTAGATATATTTGCACACTCTTTACGCGAAGCCATGGAACAGCCGATAGACTTAATGGTTCATGGCTGGCACCGGGATGTAGTAACCAGCAATTTAGCGCGTGTTGATTGGGATCAGTTAGCCAAAGCACTTAAAGAGTAAAAGACGGGCCTATCACTTGATAGGCCCTGGTCAGTAGCTAGCTTTTTAACCAGCGCACTCACCTTCCCACTCTTCAATCATGTCATAACGCACAACAGCGTCTTGGCCAACTTCGTCGCGATACGCTTCTATTTTTTTATCTAAGCATGCGTCTGCACCGCCGTCGTTACACTCACCTTCCCATTCTTCAATCATGTCGTGACGGACGACCGCGTCTGGACCAACTTCATCACGATAAGCTTCAATTTTGTTGTCCAAGCATGCGTTAGTAGCGCCGCCGTTACACTCTTCTTCCCACTCTTCAAGCATGTCATACCGAACAACAGCTTCTTGACCCACTTCCGCACGGTAAGCGTTTACCTTATCTTCTACGCACGCATCTACATTAGCAATAGCGTTAGATGTGAGAAAAAACAGAGTCACAGCTAGTAGTGATTTCATCTTCATTTTTTTGCTCTCTTTTATTGAGTAGTTGTTATAGCGCCTATCGCCAGAAAGTTGCTGCAGTAACTCAGTTTCATCCCTGTGTTCTAGGTTTAGGCAGTAACTCTGTTTCCTATTACGCCGACTGTTTAAAAGCAATCATGGCATGCTTGTTAAATGCCGCGTCAGTGATTCCTGTCTGTTCACTGCCGCAGTAGTCACACACTGCATAATGACTTTCAATTTGGCCTTGTTCGCATTCGTTTGGTATAGCAATCATCTAATCTAAGGCTGTTAAGGCGAGATTGGCTTCATGCCACAAGCCTGTAAAAAGCGATACGTTTCACTGTCGTCGCATTTAATAATTAAACCGCTTCGACCGCGACTAAGTAGTACGCGATAACTACCAAATGTGTAATGGTCTTGCTTTCTCTTAAAGGCTCTTTGTGTCGAGAGAGCTAATTTTCCATTCTGATACAAAAGGTCTTGTCCCCAGTTAAACATCGCAATAGATAGCTCAAGGCCCTGGCTAGAGAACTCAGTGCATGCAGCATCAAGCTGACAGCATGAATTTTTAGAGCCTGGCGGTTCAACATACCAAGGTCCAACCTGTTTTCCGCCATGGCGAGGGTCAGCTTTAACCTCATTAATAAAGCTGCCTCCTTTACTCGACATCAACCAACCTACTCTAAATGCATCTGGCCTTTTATTATCCTCATGTAAGGTCTGTTGCAGCGCTTGTACATAAGCATCTGCATCGTTTTTGGTTTGAGCAAGCAGTAAGGGATAGTCGCAATGGATAGATTCAGAGACGCGCCTTGCTTCACTGCTATCACCTATTAATACAGCCTCAATCCAGCGATCTAACTCTTCAGTATAAGCCTGGCGTATTGGTGTTTTTAAATTAAAAACTTCACGCTTTATAGGGTTAGCATATGTAAGGTAATGAGCATGAAGCGATGGCATAATGGTAGTTATATGGTTGCTGTAAGTGGCTAATGTTTGATTAAGCGATGCGAACATCTTATCTAGTGACATTTCGTTGTTGTGAATAGCCTGACCGTCGCCAACGAGTAAAACTAGCACCCCATACTCTTTGTGAGCTAGCCACCTGCAAAACACTTCTAATTCTGATGGAGAGCTGGAATCTCTTGAATTAGCTTTTTCCCATGCACGCTGTGCCTCATCAAAAACGATGAAGTTTTCCTTACGAGCTAAGTGCTGAGGGCTTTCCATCAAAGATCGTTTAAAGACTATTAGGTCTTGAATTAGGCTGCGGCTATCAAAGTGTGCTTCATGATGGCTTATCTGCTTGCCATAGAAATCGAGAGTATGTTGGAGCACCTTTACCAGTGGGCGGTTACCTGATAAGAACATGGGCTTGCACTGTTCAGCACCATGCTCCTTAACCAAGTCGGCAACAGTGCTAATACCAAGCAAGGTTTTACCGGCGCCAGGCCTACCATTTACAACGACTAGATACCTTTTTTTATTCTGCTTAGCATCAGCATAAAGCTTGTTTAATTGATGACGAGCTTCAACTATATTTTCTCCAGCGCTGGTTTTAAGGGTAGGAATTTCTCCCTTAAAAAACACTTGCACAGTGCCATGTAAAATACTGGGTTGTCGATAAAAAACACCTTTTTGCCACTGGGTGACATCGTAAATATATGGCCGTGTCAGCGCTGTTATTAACAGATCTGCAAGCCGAGGCAAGATGTCATTGTTTTGTACGTCACTGATAACTACATTATCGTCAAAATGACTAACGCCCGGTTTAGTGAGCGCCATAAAGCAATGTCCAGTTAAGCCAATAGACTCACTGTGAAAATGCAACATGGTCTTTAAATCAAAATTAGCTCGCCATATCTCATGCTCGCTCACGCTAAGCTTATGCTTAAATTCAATAACAATAAGATCGCCAGTAGGTAAAACCAGGTTCACATCTGCCGCACGCTTTCCACCTTCACCCACTAGCTCTTGTTCAAATGCAATCCAGCAAAGAGCAGGGTCTACGCCGCTCTGCTGGCACACCTGCCTCAAGGTATTACACATTACGCCATACTCGATCTTCCAGGCGTTAAGCTGGCTATCTGAAAGAGCTCGGGTCCACTCCAACCTTGAGTAAAAAACTTCTAACTGTTTAAGAAAAGCTGTCTTGTCTGTATTCAGAAAATGAGCCCAAGTGCTCGACCAACCAGTTTCCAGCATTATTTACCTTAGCCATTAGCACGTTTTATAACCAAGAGTCATATCCAAATGATACCAAAACTTGAAAGTAGAGTATCTAGATTGAGTTGGCTTAGTGGTAAAGATTATTGCTAAGAGAAGAAGGACTGTAAGCACGGTATTAATGATAAGCTCAATAAAATCTACGTTTTAGTGCCCGCTTTATATAAAGGATAAATAATGACCCAAGCAGAAAAATTACGGCAAAAGGTTCTGGATGTGCTCAACGGTAATGAGCTTCACGATCACCAACGAGCAGCCGCAGACAAAACCTTTTCTGCTTTGAATGAAGGGGCACGAGCGGTAGTGACGGCAGCAGAGATGCAAGCCGGTAAGTCTGGTATAGCGCTGGCGCTGTGTTGCCTGCAGCGTATTAGCTTAAGTGATGAGGCGATCACTAATAGGCGCCAGCTTAAAGACACGTTGTACCTGGTCACCATGCCTGATACTGCTTTAAAAGAGCAGGCAGAAGAAGACTTAAAACTTGCGAAAAACGTAGTGGTGAGCAACTTTTTAAACTTTGAAAAAGCGCTAGAGGGTGACTTTAAAGGTAATCCGCCCAAGTTGATTATCATAGATGAGTGCCACTATGGCTCAAACGTAACCGGCATTCGCTACAGTAAAATATTTGATTACCTGGAGCAGGAAAATGACGCCTGTAAGGTGGTCTTTATATCTGCCACTCCTTTTGGTGCACTCTATGGCGCAGAAAGTGCGTACGAGGCAGCGATAGACCTACAAGCCGCGGCAGAAGTAGATCAAGATAATGCGCTATTAATCCAAGCCAGTGAAATAGCTACTGAAGCGCTTAAAGATTCCATCTTGCGTCGTGATCTTAATGCTCGCTTAGTGTTCCATAAAACCAGTGATGAGTATTATGGTGTTCGTGAAATGCTTGAAAATAATAAGATCAAAGCACTCGAAGATGACTCCCGAAACTTTACACTGCCATCGGAAAATCGAGATGCCTTTATTGAGCAGTTTAAGCAACACGAGGGCATGGGTTGGTCTCTGGTGCGTGTTCCTGCCGGTACTGCTATGGCTGCCAAGGATTTTCTAATTGCCCAGGGCATAGAAGAAAATGCGATTTACATCTTAGGTAACTCACTAACTGGGGTGCCTGAAGATGAACACTGCAGCATAGATCGCTTCAAGAAAGAGTTTGATGATGCCCACTTGTTTGATGACAAGCTTATCGCTATCACGGTAGCGGGCGCCCGGGCTGGCATTAACTTTGGCGCCATGATGAAAGATAACCTGATCTCAACCTGGGACAGCACTGTGGCCAGTGTTGCGGCTGTGGTGCAAGCCAACATAGGTCGAGCCTGTGGTTATCATGACAATACTCTCTCTACGCATTACACCAACATTAACGCCGTAGAAGCCTACGCTGCCATCTTAGATCATCTTGAAAACACTTGCTCTGACGAAGCCGCATCAGATTTTGAAGGGTTAAAAGAGTTCTTTGAAGATGTATGTGAAGAGTTTCAGGTGAATGGCTTAGATGTAGGCCTGACGATTAAATACAAACGCCGTCGTCCGATAGGTGATGTAGAAACCTATCGAGCGCACAGCTATGTAGCCGTGCCAGCCAAGCTGCTTGAAGACGATGTAGATTTTACCGTTTATACCAAAGACGCAATGTTGCTCTCAGCCATTGAGCTGATAAGAAAAGAGTTTACAGCCAAAGGCGCACCGAGCGTTAAAGGCAACCGGGCAATGCGCGGTAAAACAAAGAACTGGATCAAAGCACACTGGATAAACGGTGACAGTTACGATAATCCAGAAAAGGCCCGGGCAGACGGTACCCAAAAGCATAAAACTAAGCTTTATACCGAGATGCTGGATAACGGTGAATACCTGGAGTTCAACCGAGTCGTGGCCCCAGGCTCCGGTGAGCTGTCAGAAGATAAAGCGGTAACGGCAGCCATCTTTAGCGTCTACAACATCTCGCGTCGTAAAGTTGATAAGAAAATTATGACCGAGCAAGACGTGTGGGAGATGTGCGATCACTTTGGTATTGAGCGAGATGACACCATGCTGGTGCTCTATAAGCGTGGCGACTACGACATCGACCGCAGCCTGGCCAAAAAAGAACATAACAAGCTACCCGCTAAATCGGGTGAGCTGAGTGATGAGTCGCACTTTTCTGATACCGCAGAGCAAAGCTATTAGTAGGAGTGGGGGCGCCAGCGCCTCTTTATCGATTATGACCAATGCACAAAAACACCGGCAGTATGTTGAGCATGCAGTAGCAGAGCATACCTTTGCGCACCAGCGAGCCGCCGCCCACAAAACATTCTCAAAGTTTGTAGCAGGCTCAAGGGCAGTCGTAGTGGCAGCCGAGATGCAATCAGGTAAGTCGGGTATCGCATTGGCGCTAGCGGGCTTACAGCGGCTCTCACTGCCGGATGAACAGATCAGTAGCAGGAAGTATTTAAAAGATACCCTGTACCTGGTCACTATGGCGGATACGGCGTTACAAGAACAAGCAAAGCAAGACCTGGCGCCCAGTAAAAATGTGGTAGTAAGTAACTTTACTCACTTTGATACCGCGCTAAAAAGTGAGTTTAAGCAGGCGCCGCCACAGCTCATCATCATAGATGAATGTCATTACGGCTCCAGTAGTGACAGCGTTAGATACGATAAAGTATTTAACTACTTAGAAAATGATAATCCTGAGTGCCGAGTTGCCTTTGTGTCTGCCACTCCCTTTAGTGCGCTTTATGCAGCTGGCGCCGACTCTATACTGCGGCATAATTTTAATACGGCGCTGGTGTTCCATAAAACCAGTGACGAGTACCACGGCATTCGCCAAATGCACAAGCACAACCAAATCATCAAGCTGGATGAAAGCCATCGCGATTTTTGTGAAGAGTCATTGCTAAGAAAGCGCTTTATCCGCCAGTTTAAAGAACACGAAGGTGCCGGTTGGTCTTTGCTCAGGGTGCCCAGTAGCCAAGCCAAGCTGGCGCAACAAATACTACTTGAAGCCGGTATAGCTGCAGAGCAAATTCACATTATCGGTCAAAAGTTAGTAGGCCTCGAAGATCACGAATTGTGCTCTATAGATGACTTTAAACGAGAGTACGAAACGGCCACCTTGTTTGATGACAAGCTCATTGCCATTACCGTGGCAGGCTTTAGGGCAGGGGTAAACTTTGGTCAAACAATGAAAGAAACTTTGATCAATACCTGGGATAGCACGATTGCCAATATAGCCGCAGTGGTACAAGCCAACATTGGCCGAGCTTGTGGCTATCATCAAAACACCCAAGCCAAGCATTACACTAATCTAGATGCGGTACGAGCTTATAGTGAGCTGCTAGAGCACTTAGAGTCCAAAGATGACAGTAGTGAGTTTGAAGGCTTACAGGAGGTGTTTGAACGCATCTGCGAACGCTATGAGGTGCGTGGCTTTGACCGGGGCACAACCATAGCGCCTAGTGTTGAATATAAAGTGACAAAAAAGCTTGATGACTCTAGTACCTACTTAACCCAGCGCTACTTAGCTGTGCCTGGCAAGCTGACAGAGCCAGACTTTGATTTTAGCGTTTATACCGATGACCAAGAGTTGCTGTCTGCTATTGGGCTGATCCGCCAAGAGTTGCTTAACGACGATGGTCCTTATAAAAAGAAAGGTCGGGCCTTGCGTGGTGATCATCAAAACTGGATCAAGGCGCAATGGGTAAACGGCGCAACCTACGACACCGCCACTGCTAGTTCAGCAAAGGCCAGAGCCCTACATTTTACTGCTCTGTTAGATGCAGGCGCAGCGGTGGAGTTTAATGACATTGTAAACCCGGGCGGTGGTGAAAAAACCGCAGATAAAAAAGTGATGGCCAGTATCTTTAGTACCTACAACTTGTCGGCACAGATGGATGCGTTTAAACGCGCCATGGACAGTGAAGATATGGCTGAGATCTGTGAGGCTTTTGCGATAGCACACGACGATACGCTTATCTTGCTTTACCAAAGAGGTGAGTTCTCTCAAGTGCTCTCAGATGAGAAAGCCCAGCGGGGTGATGAGATCAGAGCTTCAAGAATTAGACACAGCAGCGTATTTTAACAATGCCGCATAAAGTAAAGCCGCTAACTTAGCGGCTTTTGTTCAAGAATTTGTGCTCATGCTTTGTGCTTTAGCAATCATCTGGCGCTGCTCTTCAGTTGCAGCTTGCACCACCTTAGCAAAAAACTCGTTTTTCTCTTGAGTCGATGCGCTCTGCATGAAAGCAGTAAAAGGTGCTGATTTAACCTTTTCATGTTTAGGTGCGCTCATGGCTCCTCCTTTACCTATCTTAAGCCAACGATGGCTTCTAATGATTCACGATTGTACTTTTTGCTTAATAAAGCGTCAATGTCACTGACGTTAGCGTGATGTGCTTCATTGTGGCCGTCAATATTTTTCTCGATAAACATTATATTTATCTGATCTTTAAAGATCTTCTTGAGCTCACTCACTACTCTTTGAGACTCAATAAACTGCTCAACAAAAACTTCTTTAGGCACTCTTCTGCCTTCTACCGTTTCTCTAGCCTTAACCAGCTGCCAGGCTTGAGTTGGCTCTTGATAAACAAAAATAATATACACATTACGCCCACGTTTTAGTGAGCGCTCTATGTTGCTTTTTGCTTTCTCAAAGCTCGACAGCGTAGAGTCTAAAATAAAGCTCACGTTGCGCCGTAGCGCACGGTCATGGATAGCTTCAACCAAGAGCGTCGCCGGCGTCTGGAATAGCGGCGAGTTAAGGCCGTCGTAGTCTTCAAACTCTTTTCTCAATTCATCATTTTCAATATGCACGAACTCAACACCGTCACGCTCCTGGAAGCTTGTTATTAGAAATCGTGCGGTTTCTGTTTTACCGGCACCAGGAGATCCCGCCATAAAGATAGAATCTGCAGGATCTTCTTTAGGAAGATGATCCACCATTTTCTTGGCGATAACCTTCTTCATCTTTTTAGCGGCAACAATCGCCTTTTCTGTTATCTGTTGATCATTCATAGCCGTTAGCTCTTGCGCGTAAGATTCATCTCGGGTGTTAAGCACTCTTGTAACGATAGGCCACCGTGATTGTAATGATCCCCGGCTATATAACCGGCAATGCCGGGTGCCATGGCTACGGTCACGCTAGGGTTCCAGTGCCAAGGTACCACTAACCCTTCGGGCTGAACGTTATCTTTAAGAATGGCACAGCGAGTAAGGCGTTTTTTAACTAAGGCCTTATTAATGCTGGCGCCAGCGAGTTTGTCGGGCACCCATAGCCAGCCATGATCGGTCACTATTCTGATCCGTTGCCAGCCTTCATCAAACAGACTGCGAATACGCGCTACTACATCGTCCAGGATCTTATCAATGAACTGCGGCATCTTACGCTGTTGCTCATGGCCCATGTTATCCAGGTCACCAGTCTGCACCCAGGCAAAGCCTTTAGGATCACCGGCTTCTAACCCTTCTAAGTATTGCCAGCCTTTTTCATGCAATAGCTTTTGTAAGTAGTGCGAACTAAAGCTGGCATGGCCGTCTGCTAGTGCCGGAATAAAGTCTTCATTATTCGCTAAGCCGGTCAGCATATCAGCCACCGGTGTCACCGCCGCTTTTGCCGTAGCAGTGAGCGAGGGCAGGGCAGACCAGCGTGATTGTAAATCTACGGCGATATTAAACTGGGCCAGCTTAGCTTGTAACATGTTAGCTGTGTCATAGCGTAGACCATCTACAAAAAATACCACCTGGCTGCTCGCCGTATATGAAGCGGCATTTTCTTTAATTTGTCCTTCACCCGGGTAGCCACTACTTGCTACTAACTGCTGAAAGTTCAGCGTGGTTTGTTCAAGCCAAGGGGTATAGATAATCGCGAGCACGCCAGCAATCAGCTCTTGCTGATAAATATCGCGCGCTTTAGCCATGCTGTTTAACACGGCTGCATCTGCTTGCCAAAAGCGCTGAGTGTAATGCTCTGCCATGGCCTGGGGATTAGGGCCACTAAAGGCAATCTCGGTATGCGCTAGCACCTCGATACATTGCTCAAGTATCTCTAACCAGGGCGATAGGCTTAAGCGATACCATAACCAGTCTTTACGTGTCTGCTGGGCTTGCCATAAGCTTCGTAACTCGGGTGCGAGTTGAGCTCGGGTCTTGCCGCTAGCGGCTTTAAAAGAAGACTCAATTTGTTGTTCGTCCGCTTGGTTTTCAAAGGCGTAGTTTTCAGGGTTCACAATCGCCATGGCTGCCGGTTGCAGTTGCTTTAGCTTTTCGACCAGCAAGGGCAGGTTAGTCGCCGTATCAGCAAAGCGCGCCCAAATGGCTTGCCACTCCCCCTCGGCTTCGCATAACAGCTGTAGGGCTTGTTGTTCATTGCTCACTTCAGGTGTAAAACCAAACTGCGATTGGCAAGATTGGCTAAAGATATCCCACTTGCTGCCTTGCCACTGTTGGGCTTTATCTTCAGGGTTGTTTAGCCAACCTAAAATATCTTTAGCCGGATCGTTAAGCACAATCGCGTAAAAATCTTCTGCGATTAGTTTCTTATCTTTTAAGTTAGCAATCGGTGTTTCTAGCAGGTCAGGTAGCACCTGCAAGATGGCTTCTTGGGTCTTTTTGTCTTTACCTACATCAAGCTGCATGCCGACGGTGGGATTTGTTAAAAAAGAGCTTACCGTCCAATCTCGACCAGCCGAGTTATAAGCCCACCAACAACCGCGGTATTGCAACTCAGCTAGTGGCTGTAAGAACTCGGGGCACTGCTCAATGGCCCGCAAGTCTTTGCGGCTCACACCAGGTAAGTAAATAATCGGCGTTTTATCTGCAGGGATCGGGCACTCTTCGAGCAAACCAGCAATCACGCACTTCACCCAAATAGCCGGGCCAATGCGTTGTTTTGGTTGATACTCCCCCAGCTCTATTAGCTCTGGCAACTGCTGCTTGATAAATGGCATCGCTGACTGCCATTCGCGATTTACGTCAGTCCACAAAATGGCGGCTGGCGCCACTTGTACGGCTGAATTATATTGCGCAGAGGCTCTTAGCTGCTGCACTAAAAAATCAATGATTGTTGTCATATTACTCTACAGCCAAGGTTTCTATCTGTTGTAACCATGCATTAAACAGCGCGCATTTTTCACGCATGGCATCTAAGCCAATCTCTAATGCCGCTAAGGTACCCATCAGTGGTTTTTCGTAATCATAAATCAAGTCTTCAATACGCTTGCTGGGTGCGGTTTGAGGGCTGTCGTTAATATGCTCCGGTGACTCAAACGCATCGGCGATACTTTGAAAGCTACCGACTAGCTCGGGTTTATCCATCCCCACAGCCATTTTTTGTGGATCACTAAACAGTAGCGCTTCAAACTCATACATTTGTACGAAAGGGATAAAGCGGCGCACAACGTCTTCGCCTAAGCTTGCTGTTAGCTTTTCAACTAACGCATTTTGTAAGGCTCCGGCTTTAGTGCTCATTTGAGATCCAGGATCCAAAGCTGTTTTACCTGGGAATGATGTCGGTAGTCCGTAGAAGTCAAAAAATGTAGTGCAGTAGCAGTTTTTATCCGCAGTGAGACGATTGCGGATATCTGGTAATAGCCGCTCAAATTTAAAATTGCCGCCTTTGTGCCCGGGCTTGCCTATTAATGCCGGTCTGAGGTAAATACCTTTAAGCGCAAAGGGCTCAACCAGGAGGTTATTCACAAACGCTTCTTCGGTTTGTCCCTCACAAATCACGTGCACTAATATTGGTTTTTTTAGGGGCGCTGTTATTGAGGTCACTTAGACGGCCTCCCACCAAGAATGTTTTTCTGCCATAGCTCACCAATGGAATAATCTTCAAGCCAACTTTCAAGTTGATCGGCATCAAGGCGCTTAAAGATAGAGGCGCCGTCTTCACGCTCCACCACAATTAAGTCGTCTAATTCAAACTCATTGAGTAACGCCACAGACTGAGTAGAGACAATCACTTGCATCCGTTTTGAAGCAGAGCGCAGCAGTGCACCCAGCAAGGTAATGGCATAAGGGTGCAAACCTAGCTCAGGCTCATCAATAATGATGGTGGAAGGCGGATTAGGTTGCAGTAAGGCGGTAACTAAGCAGATAAAACGCAGCGAACCATCCGAGAGTTGACTTGGCCACAACGGATAGTCACTGTCTGCCTGTTGCCACAGCAAGCGAATCTGCTCTTCGCCAGAAGCCAACATAATTGGCTTAAGTACAAAGTCGCCAAAAAAGGGCACCGCAAGCTTGATGGTGCGGCAAATTTTGTTATAAACATTTGGACTATCGCGCTGCAGTTTAAAGAGATAAGCGGCTAAGTTAGCCGCATCATTACGCAGATACTCATTATCGTGTGCGGCACCGAGTCGCTTAACCGCTGCAGTGTCACTGGTGTCGTGAAAGTGGAACACCTTCCAGCCAGAAATCGCCGCATAGCAAAACTTAGCAACACTCGAGGTTCTACCTTTAAGTTTAGATTCATTATGGCCCGAGCCTAAATCGGGCCGTGTTTTACCAAAGTAGGGCCCATCAAAATAAAGCTGCTCTTTTGCAAAGGTGAAGCCCCCATCCACTGTAGGCTCAAGATCTGCCAGGTAGCCATTATCACCAAAGCGGATCACCGTTTGCAGGTTCTGGGTTTCTTTTAGCCCGTAGCACAATACGCGATCTGCACCGCCTTGTTTGCTGGTCCACACTTGCAAACGGCCTTCAACGAGTTCGTGAAGCATTCGAAAGTAGCTGATAAAGTTACTTTTACCCACGCCGTTGGCACCAATCAATACGTTTAGGTCATTGAGGGCGAGTTTGTCTAACTGACGAATAGACTTAAAACCTCGGATGGTTAAGGTGTCTATCTTACTCATTGGCTTCATCTCTTGCTGCCCGCTTTACCGCCAAGCTTAAGTGATGTTCGTTAATTCTGTCACCTAGCTTGCCGTCATATTCAAGGCCGAGGGTGTACCAGGGGGCTGACTCTACGTCTGTGCCGCGGTCTTTCTTCCAGTGAACATTAGGCTTGGCACGCAGTATACCGGCGCCTTTTTTACCTACCTCTTTGCTTAACATAAAGGGACGAATGTTTAGACGTACGCCATCGTTAAGATCCGGGTTCCAGCCGATAGGCTGCTCTGCCAGTGGCTTCCAGCGAACGAAGATATCGAGCCCGTTTTCACCCTTAAGAATGTCTTCCAGTTGCTTTCTCAAGTTTTCGGCAGCGGTTAAGCGAATATCGGCGCCGTCTTTGCCTTCGGCAAGGTCGCGTTTTTGGGTGCCAATCCAGTCATCCAGGTAGGTATAAATTAGGCGCTCTAGACCTGAGTAATCTAGGCGATGATAATTCACTAACACCGAGAAGCCGTCTTTTAGACCATCCCAAATCTGCCAAATAAAAGGTCTGTGCTGGAACAGCTTACAATGTTGCTCGAAGAATTTATCACGCAGCCAGCTTTCTAGATCTTTAGCCCCGACGGCTTTCAGCAAGTTAGCTTCTACCGTGCTAGACCAGGCTGTGCCATAAGCTTTATGCAATATTGCCTCTAAGCGGCTGACGGCATTCTTTTCGCCACGCACTGCGGGCAAGCAAACTATACCATCGTCATCTTCTAGGCCGTTGAAATCTGCGTTAAGTAGCATGACTTCGCGCATTTCAGGTGCTAGTTCCATTTCAGTGTCTAGTTCTGCAGGCCATTTGTAGTCCAGCAAACGAGCTATCGCTACTTGCAGTACGGTATCGTCTTGTTGGCGTAGGGCACCGACTGCTGTAGTTTTGGTTTCTTCATGCCAAATTACTGAGGCGCAAGGATGGCCGTGGAATATCCATTGGCTTGGGTCATCTGAATATGGCTGTGGCAGAAAGTTAAGATTATTACTTAAAGACCATTTATCATAATCAAAAGCAGGTTTCACAAGAGTTGCTGGAGTTACCCCTACCTTGCTGTCAATTTTTCTTATCTCAAGTCGAAAATCACTTGAACTAATAAAATTCCATATCGCTGTAGCGTATTCACGTTTTTTGGGGATTAAGATTGCGCCGTTTTGGTCATATAACTCAGCAGAGGCAATAGTACTGTATAAATCTCCCATACGATGGACAACGAAGCCTATACCTACATCATCTAAGCTACTCTTAATTTTTTTCGATAATCGATCTCGGAAACCAGACTGTTTTGACATTTCGCCAATGCCACTTTCCCAATATACAACTTGCTGTAGACCATCAAAGAAAGAAATTGAGGACGGAGTTCTTTGTTGCAAAACCCAATTTTCGCTCCAGACTTTAGATTCCCAATATTTATTTACAAATTTATCATTATCTCCCGTTTGAATACCACAATAAAAATCACAATAATGAGATAAAGGTACCCCTGAATTTAGAGGTTGAATAATTAGCCTAAAATCTTGATTACAATTTATTTCATTATTATATATTCTTGAAATCTCTGTGTTTACTACCTGTGAGGATCGAACTTCAACTCCACGTTCTTCTTTCGCAATTACAGTGTAATATTCAAAGGTGTTTTTATTTTTTATTTTACCTGTCAATAGTAAAGTAAAGTTGAAATCATAAAGAATTGAATCAAAAGATCCCGGGCCAAGCTCTGCGACAAGATATGGAGAGTTTTTGGAAAAGTAGTCTTGCCTAAAGTTTTTATAAGTTTTAAGGGAAGTCCAATTCTGGGGGCCTACAATGCAACTTATTCCATTGTCACCTAAAAAGTATTGGATACGATCAATGAATGTTGAAGCTAAATCTTGAGCGGATTTTTTATATTCAAAGTCAGAGAAGTTCCTTAATAAATCAGGCTGCTTTGCTCTTCCTAGATAAGGTACGTTTGTTGTTACTAAGGAATATTTCCCACTTAAAATTATTGTTAATTTTATTAATTCATTTGTCGTTGATTTTGTTTCAAGGCTGACAGTGCACTTATTTTTTATAATATTATTTAGTAGTTCCCAAGGTGCAGGGAAATTACTTTTAATATCTTTAGTTGGATCAATCAAACTGCCTAAAACTGGCGCATTCTTAAAGGTGTCCTGCATCCAGCTAATTGCCTCAGACAGGGTTTCATCACCTTTAGCTAAGTCCTTCCATTCTTTTTGTGCTTCAGTAATAGATAGTCCTGAGCAAGCTATATTGAGTTCTGGTAATACGCGGTAACCACCTGAATTCGGATAACGCCAGGCTTCCAGTGCCAAGGCAAAGGCCGCTAGCTCAAGACAGCGCTGGTCTAGCTCTAAGCCGTGAATGTTGTCGCGTAATACTGCATCAACGGCGGCTTGTTCCGTTAGGTCTTCTAGCTGCATGCGTAGCGGCACTAGCATCAAGAATACGGCAACTAAGAAGTGCCCTGAACCGCAGCAAGGATCCAGTACTTTAAATTCACTTAAATGCTCTGGCCATTTCTCAAAGCCGCCGGCGGCGGGCGTCCATT
Organism: Oceanisphaera ostreae; assembly: GCF_042676125.1. NCBI lineage: Bacteria > Pseudomonadati > Pseudomonadota > Gammaproteobacteria > Aeromonadales > Aeromonadaceae > Oceanisphaera > Oceanisphaera ostreae. The sequence continues at coordinate 13,048 of NZ_JBHTJS010000047.1, read as the reverse complement.
GCTGAGTGTCTTCGTCTTTAACAAAGCGCAGATACTCTAACGGCACACCATCTATAGCAGCTAGCTCGCGTAGCTCTTGCTCGTTGTTGGCGCGTACTAAATCATCTTGTGTTAGCTGTTTATTCGCCCACCAGGCGCCTAAGGCATTATCGAGCAAAAAGCTCACCATGTAGGGTTCAGTAAACAGCTGAGTTACTGGGCCCAGTTCTTCGGCGCCAATTTTAACGCCAGAGTCGTTTACTTGTTGTTTCTTTTTATTCTGCCAAAACTGATAACACCAACCCAAGCTGTCTTGTGCCTGGTAGGTGCTTACATCCAGAGCTGCGATCAGTTCTTCTAAGGCACTGATGTGGTTAATCGAAAACTTAATGGCAAACACCGGCGAGTCGGTACGAAATATTTGCGGCAGCATTTTTTGCGCTAAACGACCGGCTAACTCCCAGCCGTCTTTACAATCTGGCTCTTCTTCTGCCAATTCGCTGCATTCTTCTAAGGTTACCGCTGTGTATTGGTCATACATCAATAAGTTGTTTTGTTCCAAGAAGCGGGCAAACAACATGCGGTGCCAGTGGCCATAAGCCACTTCATGGCTAAGCCGTTCAATTTGTTGGCTGCCGTCTTGCAACACGTCGCCTAGCTGGCGGGCATGAGCACGCAGTTCATTACGCAGTTTACGTTCAGCTTCTGTTAGATAACTGGGTGCTTGGCTGGCGGCAACGCCTAAGCGTTGTAAGGCTTCAAAGGTAGCGTTTTCGGCTATCTCACGCGCCTTTATGACTGTATTTTCTAGTTGGCTGCGTAATTTTCTATCGAGTGGCTGTCTCATTGCTGTTCCTACTGAATGCATAAAACCCGCCGGTGCAGGGCGGGTTTAAAATATTATTTTTATCAAGTACTTATCAAGCGCTTATAAAACACTTAGCTTGGTACTACTGGCCCCTTAGCCAACTCGGCTCGCAGCTCTGTGGCTATGGTGGTTAGCCAGCTATCTAGCTCTTGCTCGTTATTCAAGATTGGCTTATTGAGTCGGTAGTATTGTGTTTTGGGCTGTAGCTCACTGATGGCATCTTTTAGCACTTGGTCAAAAATACTGGGCAAGGCTGAAGTTTTATCTCGCCACTGATCAAAGCTAATGTCATCCAGCGAGTTAAAGGCGGCATCTATATCGCTAATGCTAATCTCTGGAATCTTGTCTAAATTACGTTTCGCTAAAAAAGTGCAGCGCTTGGCTTCGTCTAACTTTTGCCAGTTTTCATCCACTTCTAAATCCAATTGGCACGCCTGGTGCTCAGCTTCATACTCGCCTCTGTGGGCAGTTAGGGCATCACTTAGCGTGCTGGTTGCCTTTTGTAACAAGGGATTCACCGGACAGGGATCGGCTAACAAGCTGCGATTAGCAATCATGGCGTCACGTTCTTGTTCTAGCTCGGCGTATATGGACAAGTCTTTGCAGTACTTAATGGCTTCTTCAAACTTGGCCCACTGCTTGTTGCGCACAGCGGCTTTCTCTGCCAGCTTTTGCCAGCTATCAAACTCACTCTCAATAGCATCTTTATTAGCGTGGGCTTGTTGTAACTGATCGTTACCCGAGTAGATTTCTAGATCAGAGAGTAAAGCCGTGCTAGGTGCCATAGGCAGCGGCGGCTTACCACCGGCGCTATTTGCTACCTGCTTGGCTCGGCTAATGGCTTGCGGCAGTAAGCTGGCTTCTTGCCCCGCATTACAAGCTTGCCCTAATAATGTAGAGACTAAGCTGCGCACTTTAATTAGCTGTACTTTAGATAAGGTGACGTTCTCTGGTCGAAACTTGGTTTGGGTGACCGAAGAGCGATCCAGGCTTTTTACATCAATGGCTTTGCTTTGTGCATCCGTGGCTTTTAGTAAGCCTGCCGCCAGCATGGCGTATAAGGCTCCATCAATAACGTCTTTGCTCCAGCCATAAGGCGCCAGCCGAAAGTGATCATGGATCTCTTTACCGGTTTTCATGATGCCAATAAAGCGATTCATTTCTACACACACCGGATGCTTGCCAGGCTCGTCTTTAAAGCCTAGCTTTTCTAAAGCATTAGCATCAGCAAACTTGCTGGCAGAGTCATATACCTTTGCCCAGCCACGGTCGTCAGCTATTTTAAATTTGTTGTACAAGCGTAGGCAAGCTATCTCTCCGGCACTTTCAATTTGCTGCGTTAGTGTATCGCCAGCAACTTCTTGGCCACCGGCAAGGCACACTTGAATGTCAGAGAAAATCTCTTTCAAATATTGGCCTTTGGCTCGTTCTGCTTCTCGCAGGCGAGTTTCCATGGCTTGCTGTGCATCACGACCGGCATCTGTGGTGGCGCGACCTCTTACCTCTAAGGTGTTTTCTGCGGCCTTTAAGGTAACAATGGCTTTATTAAGCTCACTGCGATGGGTGGTAGGGATATAAATATAAATAGTGGCACTGTCCGGATCCGCACCACGGGATAATGTATTAAAGCCATTTTCAGTTTGTTCTGGCGCCCAGGCATAAATACGCTTATCCGCATCTGCCGGTAAGGTAGACTCAAACTCTACTATTACCTGGCGCGACTCGGCCATGGCACCTTGAGTGATCCTGGCCTGGGCCACTTGTTTACGAACATAACTTTGAATTTCTTTACTGCGATAGGTTTCTAAGGTTTGTGGATTGCCCATTAAGTCGTTTTCTTGACGACGTAGCTCATCGTACCAAGCCTGGCTTTCTACGGTTTGTAGGCTGTATTCCTGACCTTGTGCGGTTTCACGAGCCATCACTAGGTGCTCGCTTTCTAGCACTTTTAGCATTTCAGGCACTAATGGTCGTAGCTTATGTTTATCGTTATATAAATCTTCAAGTAGCAGGTCTGCCAGGATATCTATGGTGGCATGAATGCCGTGCTCTGTGTCTGTGGGCAGCTTGCTGATTAAGAGGATCAGAGATAACAAGCGGCCTTGCAGTTGTTCTTCTTCATTACCTGCACCTTTACGGCTAATGGTTTCGTAGATGTCTCTACCAATCACACCAGTTTGTAGCAAGTTAGTGGCAATTTGCTCGTATAAGAAGTCAGCGGGTACCACATAACCCAGTTTTTTATCTGCTGTGCTCTTTAGAGCCTCGTGCACCACTCTTAACTGGTTGCGTAGCTGTGAGCCGGTACCTGTTTTATCAAGGGCGGGTAATACACGCTCCCAAAAACGACGGCGTACTGGCAGCAAGGGATAGTCTGGTACCATCCATTGTTCGTCATCTTTGTTGTTCTCTATGGTACTGCCACGCAAATGGCGCGAGATTTCACCAAAGTTATCGTCGATCACCGTTTGTACTGCAGGCTTAGCGGATTCTTTTTTCTGCAATATCACTTTACGGATCACCGCATCAACATCGGTATCTTCTAATTGTACTGGCACCTGAAAGCGGCCCATTAAGCGCTGCAAGTTAGCCATGCCCGTTAGTGCACTTTGCCCTGTAGCTACAAACAGTAACTTAGATTTAAGGGCACTAGCGCCACTGCAAGTTTCAACTACCTCTTGCACATCTTGCGCTTTTTGGATGTTGTCGCCAATGTATTGCTGTACTTCATCCAGCACGATTAATGTTAGAGGTAGCTCACCATCATTAGAGATAGCATCAACCAGCGCAGTTACCATTTCATCGTTAGTGACATCATCAACAATAACGTATTGAGCACGTAGCATTTCGCGTACTTCTTTGTTGTCTGACGCAAAACCAGGAATAGCTTCTAATACGGCATTGTGCAGAATAGGGGAGACGTGCAGGTTTTTAAGCTCTTTATCCCAGGTATTAGTGCCAGGTTTAGCTTTGGCGTTTGCTTCTACATAAGCTTGTACTTGCTCTAGTACGCCTTGAGACTTTAACCACATTACAAAACGCGCCAGGTGATACTGTTCTGGCAATCCCGCTGACTCAAACACAATCCCCAATAAGGCTAAGCGTACTCTGTTGCCAGCCCCCGCACCTAAGGTACCCGAGGCGGCATAAAGGCCACCGTTGCCGGCGGCCAGAGAAGACAGTTCATCAAACAGGCCGGCAATGTTGGCAGGAAGATCAGTAATAGAGCGGGCATCTGAGCCATCGTTCAGCGTTTGGTTCGTCCAAAGTGTACGCAGCATTTTAGCTAAGTGAGACTTACCTGAGCCAAAGAAGCCACTGATCCAAACACTGGGCTGCTCACCGCTGGCTTTAAAAGCAGAGAGATAGTTGCTTAGAATATTGTGCATACCTTTAGCATAAGCACCATCACACACGAAGGTTTTTAACTCATATTCCAGAGTTTCTAGCGCACCTTTAGATAAGTCATCTTTTACTTTTGCTACGCCGTTATTAGCTAAGCGGCTATTTACCGGATCATTGACAAATACTTCACGATTAAGCATTGAACTTCCTTATGACGTAGCAGAAATGGCGGTAGCGTGATAGCCCCAGCCGTCTTTGGCATCGAGTAATTGATAATTGTTGTTTTGTACTTCACCGGGGAAGAATACGACTAAACGCCCTGTTATTTTTTCAGCTAACGATTCCACCAGGCCCGATACAGAAGCAAAGCCAAATAAGGTGCCGCAGCCCAATAATGCGATCACACTATCGGCACTTTGATTTTCTAGCACGCTTTCACTAAGTGTTTCTACTAGCTCATCGGAAAAATCGTCATAGATCCCTCTTAAATATTCAGGATCTTCAAAATAGGTTTCTTTGTAGTCTTGATCTACCATCCATCGTTCAAAGCTGTGGCTAATATCGAGCAGCAGCCAGGGGTGATGATTATTAGTACAGGCGAGTTCAAACTCTTCAGTGCGAGCACGTAGTTTTAGCTCATCTTCTTTGTGATAAACCAAAAAAATAGTACGTTCATCAGAAGACACGGCAGAGGGCCAAGGGATGCTAATGTGGCTTTCAAAGCTGGTAAGTAGTTTAGTGAGCCGGTCTGACATTTTATACCTCAGAAAAATCAATGTGCGGGAAGGTCACTTCCACGACATCACTGGCATGCTTAAAGTTAATTAAGCCTCTTAATGAAGCTCTGTGTGCTAATTCAAATAGTCTTTCTTTATCCTGGTCCAGCATACGGCACCAAAAGCTCTCGAATAAGCGTTGCCCGCTTAACCCATGGCAGTGGGCGAGAAACAGCGCATACGCGACATTGACGTAGCTTACCTTTGGCTGCTCCCGATACTTTTTGGCCTTGCCAGATAGATAGCCAGCTTGAGTCCAGGTGCCATTAATATTTTGTGAAAACGATTTTAAAGAGGCGGCACTAAAGCGATCGGGATCATCATGCGCTAAACAGGCTTCCATGGTTTCTCTGGCCAAATGCTCACCAGTCTCTAGCTGTAAGATAAGCTCAGCTGAACCGCGCAGTAGTGGGTCACGCGCGATGGCAAGTTGCAGCGCCAGTATGGCTTGAGTGTCTTCATTCAACTCCCACCACTGACGTAACACCTTAAACAACAGGACGTTATTATCAAGCGCATAAAGGTCGATAAGGTGGCGGTAGGTCAACTTTCGCGAGTTTTCTGTCGGTTTATGCAAGATGTTAAAGTTGATAATGTCGCTTTCGAAATCCGCTCTGCTGGCACTTTCGTCACGAGAGAACAGCAAATGCTTAAGATCTTCAATCATCATGCTACGCGCAGAGTGCGCACCATTCTTACCGAACTTAAAACCTAACTCTTCTAACTTATTGTTTTCTATCATAATTTAAATCGGTAGACACCGCCGTCCGTTCTTTAATGCTTATAGCCGCATTATACCCTGATATGACGTTGGTCTCACGGGGTTGGGGGACGTTGGTGATTAATTAGCACAATTTATTTAAAAAAACGCTTTATCCGAGTTTAAATCTTCTCATTAATATCTTCTTATAGCTCATTAAAGCAACAAGTTTGTTCAAGTTAAGTAAATTTTTTAGTCTTTAGTTCATAATCTTGATCTGTTTCCGTATAAGTAGAAGAAGTATGTGGGAAGCTATATGATAAAATAAATGTTGATAAAAATATATTTATAAAAAAGGGATGATCATGTCTGGAATTAATCAATTTCTCAAAGAAAAATTAAGTGAGATGGGTAACCGTACCTATATAGCACCAGAAATAGATGGTAAAAAACTAAGCAATGCAGTTAATGCTTTCAAACTGGATAGTGATCCAGCCACAGTGATTGGGATTTGTGATAACACATTATTCGGCAGCGCCAAGGAAGGCTTTCTTCTGACAGGGCTAAAGGTGTTTTTCAAACCAGCCTTTGAGAGTCCGATTGAAATTTCTTATGAAGATCTTGAGACAGTCGAGCATGTTGAGCTAGTTAGTACTAACGCGAAGGGGAAAGAAACAAAGAAAAGCTTCTTACTTTTCACGAAAAAAGATGGCAAAGAGATAAAAGCAGAGAGCGTTTCTTTAGTAAATATTATTAAATTAGCGGAGATCCTCAGTAGCGTCATAACTGAATTCGAAGATTATGAAGAGCAAAGTCAGCTGCAACCTATCGAAGAGTTATCAGAGAGCCTTAAAGTAGCCTATATAAAGGTGGTTGTTAATATGGCTTTTGATAATGATGGCGAAGTTGATGATGGTGAGTTTGCTGAAATATTGCAATTAATGACCAGGTTGCGGCTAAGCGTAGAGTCGCGCTACTCAATAAGACAGTACATAGGCAGCGCGGACAACATAGAGCCTTTGGATGAACTGGTTAAAGCTATTCACTCTCAAGCACCTGATGGTATGGCAAAGTCATTACAAATCTCTCTAGTAAAAGACCTCATTAGTGTAAATTCCTCTCTTACTAAGAGCGATTCTAGCGACTTCGGATTTCTGCAAAAGAACCGCGATATTTTTCAAGTAAGTGATGCAGAGATAGAACTGGCTCAAATGGCGATTGTCAACGATAGAAAAATCCTTGACCGGGCTTATACAGACACTGCTATTACTAAGAGTCTCAAAGAGCTAAGTGCTAAAGCTGGCGCTGTCGGAGTGCCTTTAGGGGCTGTGTATCTCTCGGGTTCTGTAATGGGTCTGTCTGCTGCAGGTATGACTTCAGGGCTTGCCACATTGGGTATGGGCGGAGCGCTTGGATTATCAAGCATGGCAACCGGTATAGGTGCGGCAGTTATTCTAGGCGTTGTGGCGTATAAGGGTATTAAGCACTTAACAGGCACCGGAGCTGAGGAAGGCGATAAGCGTCGTGAGCTTATGCTGCAAGAAGTTATCCGTCAAAGCCAACGCACTATTAATATAGTTATTGAGGATATCAATTTCCTTACTAATGAATTGTCATCTGCACTGTCGGCTGAACACGTTACTAAGGAGAAGCTAAACCAGTTAGCTTCCAAGCTCTCCCAGTATATTCGTGCATCTAGAGTTATTGGAACCAAAACGGAACAGGCTGAAGCAGACAAAGAACGCCTTAAATCTCCAGAGTTTCTTGATATTACTCGTTTAAAAACACTGACCAAGGATCATGATAAGAGTAAGTATTTCGATTTTGTAATGCGTTTTTATCAGGAACATATTGTAGAAGAAGAAAAAGATGGCGTTATGGTTGAAACTAAGTTAGCGCGACTAATTGAAAGTGAAGACTCAAGAGAGATGGAGCAGCTTGGCCAAGTCTTTGAACTCCTAGATTATTCAAGCACCCAGGCTGCAATTAAAGGTAAGTTGAAAGGAATGTTTTCTTAATGGAAAGGTTTAAGGATGCAACTGATGCTTTGCTGGTGCAGCAGCATCAGCAATCAGGTGCGCAGCGAAAGTTAGGAGAGGTCAGAAGTGGTATTGAAAGCCTGACTGATCTCCGTAGCGATAACTTAGATGCCTTAGACGATTTGGATGCTCAGTTAGAGGCTTTAATGGCGGGTGAGGGGATAGATTTTGACATCGGTAATCTAACTTTAGAGCGAGAGGTCGAGGCTGCCTTACAGGTTGATACCGGTAGTATTGAGGCTAGCCATCAGATATCGCTCTTAGAGGTAATAGAAGGGGATAGTGCAGACTGGGCTCACTATATGCTTTCAGTACGCGGTTATGCAGAACAAAACGGTGTGGATTTAAATGGTGATCCTTTTATACGCTTGATGACTGAATCACAGCGTATTGTAGTAGAGAAGCGTATCGATGAAGACCTAACCTATAAAGCAGCTAATTGCGATAAGTACGATTACATGCTGGCTGGAACTTGCGGCATGATCGCAGGACTTGTTGATGTCTTATTTGTTGGCCTCCCTGGTACCGGTTCTATCGGGAAAGGTGCAGACCAGGCCGTTGATAATGCAGTGATGGGTTTAGCTAAGATATTGGGATGGAAGGGGGGGCTAAAAGCGAGTAATAAAAAAGCAAGTGCTATCGCTTTTTTAGAAGGAAAGTTTAAAGTTAATTATGATCAGACACACACTAACAAGACGGGCTCGACTGGTACTGATGGTAAAGTCAGGAATTTATTACCAACCAACCATCACATTAAAAACTTAGCTCACTCTCCAGATCTTATTGGCTTGTTTTTCTCGATAGTTAACCAGTTCAATAGTACGTCTACATTTGTTAGTGATGGACGACTGATCACGATTGATACGGAGACATTTGAGTTAAAGGGCGGAAGTTTTCCCGCAAAGATTTTTGCGGGGTTCTGTAACTGGTTGGGACACTTAGCTTCGGATATGGCTGGCTCTAGTGGATCAGCTGGTAATAGTAGACGCGGTACTGGTATACCTATGCCGTTTTACTCAATGTTACAGTTTTTGGATTTCGGTTCCTTTGGTCAGCATAGAGATACCTTTGCTAAGGTAGCTGTCAAAGTATTTGAGCAAGGATATGACATGAGGCATGGGATTGCGCTCGCTGTGCCCGTGCTAATTGCAGAGCTACTAACTCGCCTAACATGGACTTTTAAGCAGAGGGTCTATCACAAGAAGGAGTGGAAGGACTGTGTACCTACGGCCAATAATCCAGAGTTACGACGTATGCTGCTTGTCGCACATGGAACATTATGTGTAGTTGACGGCGTAGATGCAGGGCTACGGTCAGGTGGCGACATCGTACAGTTTATGTTGCGCTCAAACGTACTAGCTTGGGCGAGATTTGGTACCTTAGCTGTAAAAGAGTTGCGGGTCTGGTATAAGGCTGGTGGTCTTGACATTGATGCCGCTAACGAACATCTGGATGCTGAGTATAAAAGGTTACTCAAGAGTGGTTAGCTAGCTGAGCCTTCTACTAGGTGTGTGATAGCTCTCTTCAGCTATAAAAGCCGTAAGTTGTTAACTTGCGGTTTTTTGGATCAATTCAATACAGTTACTTAAGCCGGGTGATTAACCCTGATATTACGTTTGCAATTTTATCCGTGAAATCTCCTTAAGTGAGATTGAGTTTTATTTTCATTTATGGTGGAGCTAGTTGAGTATGAGTACGAGGCATAACGGAAAGAGTTCTGAAGTGGTTATCAGCTTGCTTGAGCTTTGATGTATTTCAGCTTTGGTTGGTTATGACGGCGAGGAACGTTCAGAAGTAGCTTTGTAGCCGGAGAATGATTGCGTAAGCTTACTTGCTTAGTAGAAGGCAGCGCTGGGGCTGAAAGAAGAATACTGAAGCTTGAGTCTGGTTTAGTGAGGATTTAAGCCTTGGCCATTTCACTACCAATTCACTACCAGAAATGACTGTGCGCTAGAAATGAAAAAGCCTACTTTATAAAAGTAGGCTAAGTCATTGATTGATTTGGTCGGCGTGAGAGGATTCGAACCTCCGACCCCTAACACCCCATGCTAGTGCGCTACCAAGCTGCGCTACACGCCGAATCGAAAGTAACTATATAGAGCGGCCGATAGAGCTGCAAGCCCCTTTTGATTATTTGTGTTCGTTTGCTGTTTTCTTGCTCAAAGTGGAGCACTTTCAACGATTAACCAATCGTATTGGCGCTGAGTGTGTCTTTTGACATAATACTCAGCGAACAGGCCCTCGCTAACAAAAGCGGTATATTGATGAATGAACAAGACGAATACTGGATGCGCCAAGCTATGTTGCTGGCAGCCAAGGCAGAGGCGGAAGATGAAGTCCCTGTAGGTGCCTTAGTGGTGTTGAATGGTGAGTGCATAGGGCAGGGGTGGAACAAGTCGATTGGCAGTCACGATGCGACGGCTCATGCCGAAATAATGGCGTTACGCCAGGCAGGACAAGTAGTTGGCAATTATCGACTGTTAGACTGCACACTGTATGTAACACTAGAGCCGTGCATGATGTGCGCAGGCGCCATGGTACACAGCCGCATTCAACGTGTTGTATATGGCGCGGCTGATGCTAAAACCGGTGCGCTAGACTCGGTGTTACAGCTGCTGGCCACACCTGGGCTTAATCACTTAGTCGCGTGGCAGTCGGGATTATTGGCCGACGAATGCGCCACTCAACTTAGTGCCTTTTTTAAACGCCGCAGAGCAGAGAAAAAAGCCGCCCGCAAACAAGCGACAGACCGAGAATAGAGCTTTATTTGCCACGAAAACAGTGGGTGAAGGGTGAAGAGGGTGCAATAACACTAAATCTATCTTTGCCACGGAATCCACGAAACCAGCGGAAAAATAGAGCTCAAATCTGAAAACTCCTTAACTAGCCAGACTCGGCCTTTTGGGCTGCGGTTTTGTCGGGTTGAATTCATTCGACCATTTTCAGCTTTTGGTCCAATGAATTGGACCCTACAAGGGCCTTGCTCTTACCGATTAGATGGCTTAGCACTTTTCGCTATTATCTTATGTTAATTTTTCCGTGGGTTCTGTGGGTTCTGTGGGTTCTGTGGATTCCGTGGCAAAATGGTTTTGACTTGGCTTTGTTACCTATATCGTCTGTTTTATGCTATAGCGTGGCGATCAGGTCGATATCTACCACTAAATCATCACTTAGTGCTTCTAATTTTTCTTTCAAGTTATGTAAGGTTTGGTCGTGGGGCAGAGTTAGCATACTCTTGGCTTCAAATAGCATCGTGCCCGTTGTGGGGGCAGAATAGCTGTCGGTTTTAAGGGTGTTAACGCTAATATTGAGCTGATTTAGTACCTCTGTTACTTCATCTATGATACCAATTCGGTCGTTTGCCGTTACCGTTAATGCTAGTTTTTGACCCGCCTGCGCGGATTGTTTAGCGTCAAGCAGCTGGATCTGAAAGTCGGGCAGTTGCTGTAATGCGTCGCTCAGTGCCTGACTGTGTTCTTGCGGCACGCTAATTTCTATAATACCGGCAAAGTAACCGGCCAGTTCGCTCATAGCACTGGCTTGCCAGCTGCCGTGATGTTGCTTAATTAAAGTGGCTAACTGCTTAACCAAACCAGCTTTATCGGGACCTATAATGGTGGCGACCAGCGTTTTCATCAAATGTACTCCTAATGGTATAAATAACTGTGTTTTCTCAGTTATTACATCCTATTAAAAGTAGGCGAGTATTTAGACTGTGTAAACTCCAAGTGTAAACCCAATGTTTGATAAGTAAGAGGCAACACTCCCCCTGGCGGTAGGCTCAATAATCACGTTTATGTTCTCACTAAAGATTGGCGTGCCTTGCCAATTGCCGATGTGCCGAGCACAATAAGCTATCGCGAACTACGAGACACAAGTCTATGGAACTGGCCCACTATCGGCGTGAATATTTGCAAGGCGGCCTGCGCCGCAAGAGCTTGCCTGATAATCCGCTCGCTTTATTTGAAACTTGGATGCAACAGGCCGTTGCCGCCGAGCTCGGTGATCCCACTGCCATGGTAGTGGGCACGGTAGACGATCGAGGACAACCTTATCAGCGCATCGTGCTGCTTAAGCATGTAGATGAACAAGGTTTTATTTTTTATACCAACATGGGTAGTCGCAAGGCCAGCCAGCTTGCTCAAAATCCTCGCATTAGCTTGTTGTTCCCTTGGCATGGATTAGAGCGACAAGTACACGTTACTGGTCAAGTTGAGCGCCTATCGACGCTCGAGGTAATGAAATATTTTAGTAGCCGGCCCAAAGATAGCCAAATTGGTGCTTGGGTATCACCACAGTCGTCACGCATTTCGGCTCGCGGCGTGCTAGAAGGCAAGTTTTTAGAAATGAAGCAAAAATTTGCTAATGGCGAAGTGCCATTGCCGAGCTTCTGGGGTGGCTTTAGGGTGAAGTTTGACTCTGTGGAGTTTTGGCAGGGCGGTGCCAATCGTTTACACGATCGTTTTTTATACCAGCGTGAACAAGACGGCTGGTCGGTAGATCGTTTAGCACCTTAAAGGTAATCGCGGTCAGCAAGTCGTACAGACGAAGAACGCACGACATAATTAACATGCTATAAGAGTGAAAGTTGTCTTTATCGGCAAAGCAAAGATCTTGGGAAAGTGGCTGCCTTAACGCCTCTGTTTGAGATCTTAACAATAAGATATGTACTTTCAGATTTGATCTCTATTTTTCCGTGGGTTTTGTGGATTCCGTGGCGAAAATAGCTGTAAAGGTAATTTATGCTAATTTGCAGAACAGAACGACCAGGTGACGGTGACGAGATAGACGAAGTAGTGTGCACGGCATTTGATCGTGAAGATGAAGCCGATTTAGTGTGGGCATTGCGTGAGCAAGCTGCCATTAGCCTAAGCCAAGTGGCCGAATACGAGGGTGCCATTATTGGTCATCTGGCTATGAGCCCGGTGTTTATTAATGGTGAAGACATCGGCTGGCTGGCGTTGGCTCCCATTAGTGTGTGGCCAGATTGCCAGCGCCAAGGGGTGGCTACTGCCATGATCCAATCTGTGCTAGACAGCGCTAATGAGCTGGATTGGGCCGGCGTGGTGTTATTAGGTGATCCACGATTTTACAGCCGCTTTGGCTTTAAGCCAGCTCTTGAGCTTGGTCTAGAGTATGCAGCATCCGATACGGGTGAGCAGCTGATGGCGATGGCATTTAAACAACCGGCCCCAAGCGGGCTAGTAACTTACCATCCTGCATTTGAAAAATGTGAAGGGTGAAGGGTGAAGGGGGGAGAGTGGAATGGCCCGACTGGAATGGCCCGACTAAAGTAGACACCAGTTTAAGCAGCATTAAGTTGCTGTGCATATGCGTTGGG